>DAOWII010000163.1 GCA_030640985.1 Chromatiales bacterium | reverse complement strand
TATCCTGCCCGTTGATGCCGCCTTTGCACTGGATGAATCGCCAGCTCCCCAGCTAGCGACGCAAGATGCAACATCCTGGGTTGCGCCGCCTGCCGGTTTTTATCCTCCTTATACTGCAGATCCGCGCCGCGCACAGTCGGCCCTGCTGCTAAAGGAATTCACCGACAGCGAGATAGTGGCCGCTGGCAGTCAGCGTCTTGATGTTCGTCTGGGCGGAAGGTATGGCCTTGTGCGGTTTCACCCGGAAAACCAGACGGAGCGAGGCTGGCAACTGGATCTGGAGGCCGGTTTTTTCGCCCAGTTTGACAACACCAAGAGCCTCGACAATATCGGCTGGGATGGTGTGTATGGCCTGCTTTTGGCCTACAAGCCACACCCCGGGCTGGCCTTTCGTGGCGGGGTACTGCATGACTCTGCCCATATTGGCGATGAGTATGCCGAAGAGACAGGCCGTACACGTATTGAATACACACGCCAGGAAATTGTTGCAGGGATCAGCTGGGCACCGCACCACCACTGGCGCCTGTACAGCGAATACGGCTGGGCCTATAAACTGAACAATACTCAACAACGCCAACGTCTGCAGCTAGGCGGTGAATATTATGGTTTGAAACGGTTTTGGCATAAACGCCTCTCCTGGTACTCCGCTATCGATATCAATATGTTCCAGGAACGGGACTGGCAACCGGCGACGACTATCCAGGTGGGTGTGATACTTCCGACAGGCCGGGAGCTATCCCGCTATCGCTGTGCGCTGGAGCTGTATGATGGCCGCTCCACCTTGGGCGAGTTTTCATTTGAAGATGAGACCAGTATATCCCTTGGTTTGTATATCGACTTTTAGAGAAACAAAACCATAATAATTGTGGCAACAATTGGAGTCATAACGCAGTTTTTTTCTAATATCGGTATTCAGGACTGCCTGGATAGAAGTCCTGTTCAGTTATATTTAATTTAGCCGTACCTCCTTCTGGCCCAACTCTTTGCCCCACAATATCGTCTTATGATTCAACACATCAATTTCAATTCCCATCAACACAATGGTGTTGAGCAGTGTCGGCGTCTGTTTCACGGCCGTGGTTGTGCCTACCCTGGCCTGGAGCATGTATCGATTGACTGGTTACCTCCCGTTGCGGTGATTACTTTATACAAGGAAGAGAGTCATGATTGGTTGCAACCGATTGCGCAGCGTTTAATAGATAAACTTCCCGACTGCCGTTCGGTACAGGTTCAATACCGTTGTCGCCCGATGGCACCCTTCGAGTTGTTGTTGGGTGATGAGGTTAGTGCCCTGGTAGTGGAAGCGGCAGGCCTGAAGTTTAATGTGCAGTTGGGACACTCACAGAACATCGGGCTGTTTCTCGATATGGCCAATGGCTGGCAGTGGGTACGGGAACATGCAAGGGGTAAACGTGTACTCAATCTGTTTGCCTATACCTGCGCCTTTTCAGTGGCTGCCATTGCCGGTGGTGCGAGTCATGTAGTGAATGTTGATATGAGTAAATCGGCCTTAAGTAAGGGGCGCGAGAATCATCGACTTAACCGACAGGACACCAAACAGGTGAGCTTTCAGGGCGTAGATATTTTCAAGTCATTTTCACGACTTAAAAAGCATGGCCCGTATGATTTATTGATCTGTGATCCACCGGCCTTTCAAAAAGGCAGTGTTGACATCAAACGTGATTATAAAAAAATCGTACGCCGCATACCGGAGTGGATGAACCCGGGAAGTCAGGTAATGTTGTGCTTAAACAGCCCGGATCTGGCTGAAGAATTTTTATTCCAGACAGTTAAGGAAGAATGCCCGCAATGTCAGTTTGTTGATACCATACAGCCTCCTGATGCTTTTGTTGAAACCACACCAGGGAAAGGGTTAAAGGTACTAGTTTTCAGTTATACCGGGTAACCCGGCAATCAGTATAAATATCCCTCAGTCTATCCGCTTGAGAAGGCCGTATAAATGGGACATTGAAGCGTCTAAACAATTGAGATACCATCATGACGATTGGTATACGTACTACATATCTGTACAGCATGCATTAATTCCCTCATAAAACATTGAACTCGATCGCAATAAATAACCGTACATTAATCTAGAATGTATTTAATATGACAAAAATAGAACAACATGCCCACTTTGAATTCCTGAAACTTCTTATCCCTATTTCTCAATTGACTGAGAACAATATGATGGAGTTGATGAACAACACTCATGTGGAAACACTCGAGCCGGGCCGTGCATTATTCAGCAAAGGGGATACAGATAGCCGGACTTATTATTTGCTGGCCGGACAACTAGAGCTCCATACCGGTGACGGCACACACACGGATATTCATGGGCAAACTCCATCTGCTCGCCACCCCATTGACCATCACTTCCCTCGTCAGGTAACTGCAATAGCTAACACCCCGGTAGAGTTTCTTTCCATTGACAATAATTATCTGGATACCTTGCTAACCCGGGATCAGAATGTCAGCCTGGCCGTATCCGGAACCACCTCACCTGATAGTAGCCATGATGTGACACCCGGTGACGCCGACTGGATGAGCAATATTTTACGATCAAAAATATTTCAACGTATTCCTCCTGAAAACATCCAGCCCCTGCTAAAGAAAATGAAACCGCAACAGTTTAGTGATGGTGATACGGTCATCCAGCAAGGGGATGATGGTGATTACTACTATTACATAAATAAGGGACGGCGCAGTGTGAGCCGCGTTATAGCCGCAG
>DAOWII010000194.1 GCA_030640985.1 Chromatiales bacterium | reverse complement strand
TCTGCAAATGTGCTGGGGGGATATTGGTTAGTAGACCCACAAGGTATTCATCTACCTAATGAAGCAACATAGGCAGCAAGATTAACAATATCAGTATCAGAAAGGTTTTTCGTTACTTCTTCCATTTTGTCGCTTTCTCGATAAACCTTTGAGGTAGAAGTTAATTGATTATTAGCAACGCCACGGAAAACCTTAAGGGTATTGCTGACATAAACCTCCTTCTGCCCGGCAATACGTGCAAATAAGACATCTTCATCACGATCTTTTCCATCCCCTAATCCATTTTTCCCATGACATTTTTGGCAAGACTTTTCATACAAAACCTTTCCCTTTGCTGCCAGGTCAGCATTAAAAAGTACGGGCTTCACCTTTTGCTCACCAAAATAAATAGACAGATTCACCTTATCCTCGAGGGTAAACTTTCGACTCAATACATTCATTACCCTGAACTTCCGCCTCTTATCCGCATATTTTTCCATTTGCTCAAGAATGTAAGCTGCGTTCTGCCCAGCCAGATTGGGAAACTTTGGCTTTAGACTATTTCCATCCACACCATGACAGCGCTTACAGAGTGCAGTTCTGGCTTTGCCCTGCTTCATAGCCTTTTCTTTTAGCGCAGGTGATGCTTTTATATCATTGATACGCTTCAATAACTCTTTTTGTTCAGCACTTTGAGCCATTGCCTGCAGACCCAGCCCCAACAACATTACGGCTAATACAACACGCGTACAGATATTTTTTCCCACTAGCATTGAACTCATTGCTCCTGTGTTATTAAAAACATCGACATGCCAATATGAAATCACCAAGATGCATTTCAATCTATATCCAGACTTATTACAATATTATGATTTTCACCGTGCCTAAAATAATTTAAAACTGGACATTACCCTGGCATAAACATAAAAGGCCTATTGAAGTGAAGCCACATAAGCCGCCAGTTTTTCAATATCCGTATCTGAAAGATTTTTCGCGACTTTTTCCATCTTGTCATTTCTACGATAAATCTTTGCGGTAGGTGCCAGGTTATTATTAGCCGCATCACGGAACGCCTTAAGTGTGTTAATCACATAAACTTCCTTCTGCCCAGCAATACGTGCAAATAAGGCATCGTCATCACTATCTTCCCCATCCCCTAATCCCTTTTTCCCATGACATTTTTGACATCTATCGTTATATAAAGGCTTGCCTTCGGGTGCCAGGGCAGAATTATATTCACCCGGTTTTACCTTCAACGTTCCCCAAAAAACAGACAGGTTCACTTTGTCTGCCGGTGTAAAACGCTTGGTTAATACATTCATTACTCTAAATTTGCGCCGCTTATCTGCAAACTTTTCCATTTGCTCCAATAAATAAGCAGGGTTTTGTCCCGCCAGATTTGGTACATGTGGCTTCTTGCTATTACCATCCTTACCATGGCAGCGACCGCAGAGAGCTATCCTCTTTTTGCCATCTTGAATGGCCTTCTCCTTTAGCGCGGGGTCTGCCAGAACTTTTTGAGCGCGCTCCAGCAAAGCTTTCTGCTCCGCAGCATCGGCCAATGCATGTGTTGCTGGAACCATAGCCAAACCTAGAGCCAATAACGCCAAGCTAATCATATGTGTCACTTTAGCCATTGAATCACTGCCTCCAAACTTTGAGTTTATAAAATATTTCTGTATTTCCAGAAAATCTGTCATTTTAGTATACCTGCACTTAATATCATTTTTTCCAACATATCCACATCAGGAATAATAGCCGGCTCACCCCTTATAGTGGTATGACACAACACGGCGGAGTTATCCCCATCACCTTCTTTTTCAATACTGTCCAACATACCATCTTTTACCGTAAACGGACGTGGCACACCCTGTGCGATCAAGCCGATAAAAGGTAGAGCCTGATCCCTGTTCAGGGTATTTAAAATCACTGTCTTTGTTTGTTCACCTGTTGGGGACGAACCGCCCCCCAGCAAACGTTCGAAAGATACCAGCGGGATACTACGTCCACGCCATTCAAACATGGCAACAACCCATTCCGGAATCATTGAGACGGGGATATATTGTTTTGCTGTTGTCACCTCGGCGACCACTGTGTTGGGAATGAGCAGTGACGCTCGGCGTAAGGGAACTATCAAGCCACGAACAGCACCCTGCACCAGTTCTTTCTCTGTTTCTGGCATCTGCTCTCTCATGATGCCCCCTGGCCTTCAATATTAATGTCACCAGTGTTCACAGTTTCCAGCATGTCATTAATATTCTCCAGCAATTCATCCTCCTGATATGGCTTACCCAGATAACGATTAACGCCAATGTCCATCGCACGCTGTTTATGTTTTTCACCACCACGTGAAGTAATCATGATGATAGGAACATCTTTATAGCGGGAATCATTCCGCATGTGCGTCGCCAGTTCATATCCATCCATACGCGGCATTTCAATATCCAGTAGCATTACGTCAGGAGTTGTTTCTTCAAGAACAGTTAATGCATCCACACCATCTTTAGCTGTAATGGCATGCATGTCATTTCGTTCAAGCAAGCGGGTGGTTACTTTGCGTACAGTAATTGAATCATCCACTACCATGATTGTCGGCCTGGTGTCCTCCTGCTTCTCCTCGACAACAGGTGCTATTACAGCACCAACTTCCTCACGAGCCTTCATCAAGCCACTTCGAATCAAGGCCGGAATTTCAAGGATCAAAACAACACTACCATCACCCAGAATGGTAGCACCGGACAACTCATGCAAAGCAGCAAACTGTCTTCCCAGAGGTTTTACCACAATTTCACGGTTACCAATTAACTCATCAACTTCCAATGCAACCCGGCTTTCGCCACTATGAATAAGCAACAAGGGTTGTTTTTTTCCTTCGCTGGCATTACTTCGACCTTGCCCCAACACATCGCCCATATTGAGTAAATCGTAATCTTCATTTAACCAGTGATAAGTCCGGCGCTCTTGTTGGTACAGTTTTTCCCGCTCATCGTGAGAAATACGCATAATGCCGGTAATATTTAACAGCGGAACCGCATAAGTTGCGCCACCAACGGAAATCAATAATGCGCGGCTAATTGAAAGCGTCAGCGGCAAACGAATAATGAAACTACTACCCTTACCCGATTGTGAGGCAATCTCCAATGTGCCACCCAATTGCTTGATTTCACTATCGACCACATCCATACCCACACCGCGACCAGCGACCTGGCTCACAGACTCTGCAGTGGAGAAACCGGGTTCAAGAATAAATTGAATAACATCCCGATCACTCAACTCAGCATCAGCGGATAACAAACCACGCTCGATAGCTTTTTTTCGTACCGCATCTACATTAATGCCAGCACCATCATCAGTAATACTCAAAACAACTTCGGTACCTTCCTTTACCTGGCTGACAAGGATACCACCTTCAGCACTTTTACCCGCTGCTGTACGCACTTCAGGCATTTCAAGTCCATGAGCGACAGCATTTCGTAGAATGTGTTCTATTGGGCCCATAATGCGTTCAACCACATTACGATCCATCTCCACTTCAACACCCTCAAAACGAATGCCTGCCTGCTTACCCAGCTCACTTGCAGTTTGACGTGTAATCCGACGGAAACGTGGCGCATTTTCCACTAATGGAACCATGCGGGTGCGCATCAAACCTTCCTGAAGCTCGGTATTTACCCGTCCCTGTTGTAATAATAGTGTTTCAGATTCACGGGTTAAAGTCCGCAACATATCTTCAACACTTTGCACATCGCTAAGGGTTTCCATCATAGAGCGAGACAATTGCTGCATATGATTAAAGCGATCAAACTCCAGAGGGTCAAAATCCTCGTGACCCAGGCTTTCCACCTCTTCCTGCCGCGAGGTCATTTGTGCCTCGGTATCGATGGATAGCTGTCTTAATTGCTCATTCAAACGTTCGACCGCATGATCCATTTCTGCCAGATTGAAATGGAAAGCACCAATTTGCTGCTCCACTCGGGCGCGGTAAATACTTGCTTCACCAGCCACATCGACTAGATTATCCAGCAAATCTGAACGCACACGCACCATTTCATGTTGAACTCGCGATCCGCCACGACGATTTTTCTCAGCCTGGGCTTCTTGTTCTGCTGCAGCTTTATCAGCCAATTGAAGAGCTTTGGCAGTGTCTTTCGGTTTAGCTTCAGTTTCCTGAGAGCTAATAGATGCACTACTTTCCTCCGCCGGAGGAGTAACAAGCTCTTCTACTACTGGCTCAACAACTGGAACGGGTTCATCAACCCCGTTAATCAAGGCATCAACCCTGGCAACCAGTACGTCTGCATTAGGCAGAGGCTGATGATTCTTCAATTGCTCCAGCATTTCTGCCAGCTTGTCCTGACATTCTTGCAGCAGACCAAACATACGATCCGATACAGGGACGTGACCATCAACCACACCGGTTAACATCGACTCGAGTTCATGGCTAAGGTCGCCGACCTCGTGTGCCCCGGCCATACGTGCGCCCCCTTTCAGGGTGTGCAAATAACGTTGCAACAATTCAATTTGCTCACGGTTATCACCGTGAGGGTTCCAGGACTGGAGGGCTTCATCACTATTATTGAGAATTTCATCTCCCTCCTCGAGGAAGATCTCCAATAACTCTTCATCATATTCCCGTGCAACGGCAGGAGCAGGTTCAGACACTATCGGCTGAGGTATCAACTCAGCCTCTGGTGCGGGAGGTTCTTCCGCTTGTATCTCTATCACTGGCTCTACTTCAGCATCCAACTCGGTTGACTCAGTGCTTAATAGCTCCAGGTCATCCTCATCCGAGACGGGAATATCATCTACAACAAGTTCAATAGATTCCAGCCCAGAAGGAATATTTTCCGTTGACTCTATTTCTGCTTCCGAGTCCAACTCAATTGATTCAGTGCTTAATAGCTCCAGATCATACTCATCCGAGGCGGGAGTATCCTCTATGACGAGTTCAATAGCTTCCAGCCCGGCAGTATCTTCATGCTCGCTGGCAGGAGCCTTAATTGTTTCTCCAAGATCAGGAATATCCAATAGTTCCAGCGAATTACTATCTTCAACTTCGGCCATGGAAACCTCATCCACGACAGGGCCGCTCGTCTCAGTAGTTAGTGTACTCTGTACTTCAGACAAGCTGCCAATGCGTTCTAATAGCCATAGATGATCGGGGTTTTCATGCTGTTCCGGATCATCCAAATGTAATAAAACCTGCCGAATTAAGACGACGATATCTGTCAGGGTGGATAAACCTGCTTCACTCAATGAGTGATTATTTGCCTGTAAATCTTTAG
>DAOWII010000107.1 GCA_030640985.1 Chromatiales bacterium | reverse complement strand
GAACATCTAAATGGAGTGTTGGATGAGGCCGGTTTGGGTGTGTTGATTCGGGCAGGGAAATAGTTGGGGTTTTGGTTGATCAGTTGTTTCGCCCTACATCCTTAGCTCCATAATCGGCACATCCATGCGCCATTCCTGCTGAGCGAAACAACTGTATCCCTAATCAGCGATATACCACGAATCTAATCAAATAAGGCGAGCAGCTCCCCTGCTTTGCCGCGTTTATTGCCATTACAACTAATATAGCGACGAACATGAAAACGTTTGATATCACTGGCTGCTTGATAAGCCTCTTCCGTGAATTTTGTTTTATGATTGGATATGAGTACCGGGATATTACGCTCGGCCGCTTGTGTGGCAATATCTGCAAGAGTTTGCTGAAGCTCCATATCAAATCCACCTGAGCTGTAACTGGTGAAGTTGGCCGAGGGGCTTAAAGGCACATAGGGTGGGTCACAATAAATAACATCGCCTTCGCGGGCTTGTTTGATGGTGGTTTGAAAATCCTGATATTTGAAGGTGGCCCGTTTTGCTTTTAGATGAAAGGCGACCATTTCTTTTTCAGGGAAGTAGGGGCGCTTGTAACGACCAAAGGGGACATTGTAGCCACCCTTCTTGTTATACCGACACAGTCCATTATAACCGTGTCGATTCAGGTAAACGAACAGGGCGGATCGTCTGCGACTGTCTGAGCAAGAATTGAATTCATCGCGCAGGGCGTAATAACGTTCTTCCTGATTATTTTTTTCTGAATAAAGCGGGCGGCAATATTCGATAAATTCCTGTCCTTCTTTTTTCAGGAAGTTGTAAAGATTAATCAGATCGTTATTGGTGTCGGTGAGTAAATAACGTGGGTAGTCGGTATTGAGAAACACGGCACCGGAACCGGCGAAGGGTTCGATGAGACGTTTGCCTTCGGGCAGTTGTTGTTTGATGCGATCGATGATCTGATATTTATTACCCGCCCATTTCAGAAATGGGCGGGTATGACCATTCAATTGTCGTTTACCCATGGTCGTCTATAGTTCCTTGTTCTGGTTTTTAACTACAGCTTCTTAAATTAAAGTTTCTTAAGAAAGACCCTGGATTGACGTTGGTAGTTATAGGCCTGCTGTCGCTCAATGGGCAGCGCGTCCAGTTCCACTGTATTAAAGCCGCGTTCTTGAAACCAGTGTGCGGTACGGGTGGTAAAAACAAATAAACGTTTAAGTTTTTGTTTTTTGGCCACTCGCTCGACATACTTCAACAAATCATCACCACGACCGCCATTACGGTAGTCCTTGTGTACGGCCAGGCAGGCTAATTCTCCCAGTTTTTGTTTCGCAAAAGGATAGAGTGCTGTACAGGCGATGATTGTGCCATCCCGTTCCACTACGTAGAAATGATCGATCTCCACTTCCAGCAGTTCCCGCGAACGGCGAACCAGTATGCCTTCTTCTTCCAGTGGCTCGATCAGCTCCAGGATACCGCCCACGTCTTCGATATTGGCCTGACGCATATCTTCAAAGGTCTCGGCGGTGATCAGGGTGCCGATACCATCGCGGGTAAATAGTTCCAGTAAAATAGCACCATCCACGTGGCGGTCGATGAGGTGGCTACGCCGTACCCCATGATTGCAGGCATATATGGCGCTTCCCAGACACTTGCGAATTGCCGGTGGAATATCATCCCGTGTATTGAGTAATTCATCTGCCGCGATGGGCGTCAGTTCACGCATCAGACTATTGCCCGCATCTTTCAGGCCGGAACCATCGATGAGGCTGATGAGTTTATCCGCCCCCAGTTGGCTGGCGGCACTGCTGGCGACATCTTCTGCGCTGAGGTTGAACACTTCACCAGTGGGTGAGTAACCCAGCGGCGACAGTACAACGATGCTGTTGTTATCCAGCTGATTATTAATGGCAGCGATATCAATGTTGCGCACTTCACCGGTGTGACAGAAATCGATACCGTCACGAATACCCAGGGGCTTGGCGGTGACAAAATTACCACTGGTGACACGGATGGAGGCCCCGGCCATGGGCGAGTTGGCTAGCCCCATGGAGAGCAGTGCTTCGATCTCTACCCGCACGGAACCCGCGGCTTCGATCACGCAGGCAAGTGCATCGGCATCGGTGACGCGTAGGTCATCAACGTATTGTATTTCCACATTACGTGCTTTGAGCCGTTCCTCGATCTGGGGCCGGGCCCCATGCACCAGCACCAGCCGTACGCCCAGGCTGTTGAGCAGAGCAATGTCATGTACCAGGTTGGCGAACTGTTGTTCGGCGATCAGTTCTCCGCCAAAACTGATCACAAAAGTACGACCACGGAACGCATTGATATAGGGTGCCGAGTTACGAAACCAGCTAACAAAGGTCTGTAGGTCGAGTGGTGTTTCCGTGTTCACAGTATGTGCCTGTTTTTGTATCTGTAAGGGTTGTTATAACAAGTTTATAAAAAAGTCTGTTTAATCAGAGAGTTCCAGATGCTTATTGTGGTGGGAGAGGCCGGTTGACGCAAGTCTGATGAAGCGGATTTAGCCTGTTTTTTCCATGCAAAAGCGCTGAATCAAGTTTTTCAGCAAATCTATGGTGGGCTGGATGCGATCCAGGGCAAGAAATTCATCGGGTTGATGGGCCTGGGCAATATCGCCTGGGCCGAGGATCACCGTCTCCATACCCATGGCATTGAGGTAAGGCCCCTCGGTGCAGAAGGCCACTGAACCTGCAGCATGACCGGTGAGTTTTTCCGCTGCGCTAACGATGGCCGAGCTTTTGTCGGTGTGCATGGCCGGGGTGCCGTCAAACAAAGGCGTGATACTCAGCTCCAGTTCGCTGCCTTGTAGTAAGTGAAAAAGACGCTGTTGTAGGGTGGCTCGCAGTTCCTCCAGCTCCATGCCGGGTAGGGGCCGTAGATCGATATGTAGATCACAACAGCCACAGATGCGATTGGGATTGTCTCCGCCGTGGATGTGCCCCAGGTTAAGGGTAGGAAAGGGTACGGCAAACAGAGCATCACGATACTGGCTTTGCAATTCTTCCCGCCATTTTAAGATCTCAGTCATGGCTTGCTGCATACCTTCCAGGGCGCTGATACCTAGAGTGGGGTCACTTGAATGGCCGGAACGTCCTGTCAGGCGCACCGATTCCATCATCATACCCTTGTGGGCATTGATGGGTTTGAGGCCGGTGGGTTCGCCAATCACTGCATAGCGTCCTTTGGGCTTGCCCAATTCCACCAGGGCTTTGGCGCCATCCATGGTGCTCTCTTCATCGGCGGTGGCGAGGATAATGAGTGGTTGCTGGAAATTGTTTTTATCGAAGCCCCGCGCTGCTTCAATGGCCAGGGCAAAAAAACTTTTCATATCCGACATGCCCAGTCCGTAAAGACGATTATCGGCCTCGGTCAGCTTGAAGGGATCGTGATTCCATTTTTCTGCATCAAAGGGGACCGTATCGGTATGTCCGGCCAGCACCAGCCCACCGGAGCCACTTCCCAAAGTCGCGATAAGATTGGCCTTGTTGGGTTGGCCCGGCAGCGGCAATATTTCCACCTCAAAACCTTCGCTCAACAACCATTCGGCCAGCAAACTAATCACTGGTTTATTACTGGAATCAAAGGCGGGGCTGACGCTGCTCACCGACGGAGCGGCAATGAGGTCATGTAAGAGATCAATAACTTTGGCGGGCGCTGGCATGGGTTTATTTTTTGATGGACAGTAGGTGGCAGATAACAGGCCACAGAAAAGAGGCATCAATATTAACAGAATTTGTTGAGTACCTGACTCATCTAAAGAATTATGTACTTTATATTTTCCTCAATCTCCTTGCCAACACAAAGATATCTACTATGGTTAATCTACTTGCAGTTCTTTCCCATCAAAAGAGTGATATGTTTTCTCAAAGGATATGAGTATGTCAATAAAACAACTGATGATTTGGCCAGTAATTACATTTGCCCTGGCTTATGCTTTGATTTTTTCAGTCAGTACCTTTGCTGCTCCTGGTACGGCGTTCCCCAGTAGTTGGGAGAGTGGGCCTACAAGAGGTGGGGATGGTGTGATTCCTGCTAATGAAATATCGATGGCAGAAAATTTTCCAGCCGTTGCTCAAGAGACGTTTAAAGTAACTGATTAACCTACTGGAACGGGTGAGCTATCACTCTATAATTCTAGGCAATTCATACCCCAGCCCCGAACAGGGGCTTTTTTGTGCCTGGTGGAGTTATACCCATAGTTCAAGCAAAGGGATGGTTATCTTTTGCGCTGATAGTCGTATAATCGGGTGTTTTACAGTTAAGCCTGAATCCTAAGGAAACGACATGCCCGAGTATCGTTCACGTACTACCACCCACGGCCGTAACATGGCCGGCGCCCGCGCCCTGTGGCGCGCCACCGGCATGAAAGATGATGACTTCAATAAGCCTATCATCGCTATCGCCAATTCGTTCACCCAGTTTGTGCCGGGTCACGTACACCTTAAGGACATGGGGCAACTGGTGGCGAGGGAGATTGAAAAGGCTGGTGGTGTCGCCAAAGAGTTTAATACTATTGCGGTGGACGATGGCATCGCCATGGGTCATGGCGGCATGCTTTATTCTCTGCCTTCGCGGGAAATCATCTCCGATGCGGTGGAGTACATGGTGAATGCCCATTGTGCCGACGCGCTGGTGTGCATCTCCAACTGTGACAAGATCACTCCCGGAATGCTCAATGCGGCTCTGCGCCTGAACATCCCGGTTATTTTTGTATCCGGTGGGCCCATGGAATCGGGCAAGGCCATCATCGATGGTCAGGAAGTGCATCTGGATCTGGTGGATGCCATGGTCTCGGCGGCGGATGATAAAAAGAGTGATGAAGAGGTGCTGACCATGGAGCGTTCCGCCTGTCCTACCTGTGGCTCCTGCTCCGGTATGTTTACCGCTAACTCCATGAACTGCCTGACCGAGGCATTGGGGCTGTCCCTGCCCGGCAACGGTTCGATGCTGGCTACCCATGCGGATCGTGAGAACCTGTTCCTGGAAGCAGGGCGACGTATCGTGGATTTGGCGAGGCGCTATTACGAGCAGGATGATGCGTCGGCATTGCCCCGTTCCATCGCTACCTTCGAGGCCTTTGAAAATGCCATGAGTCTGGATATTGTCATGGGCGGTTCCACTAATACCATCCTGCATCTGCTGGCCGCAGCCCAGGAAGGTGAGGTGAACTTCACTATGGATGACATCGACCGACTTTCCCGCAAGGTACCCAACCTGTGCAAGGTGGCCCCGTCCACCCAGAAGTATCACATGGAAGATGTACATCGTGCCGGTGGCGTGTTCCGCATCCTGGGTGAACTGGAGCGGGGTGGTTTGTTGCATACCGACTTACCAACGGTGCATAGCGCCACCATGGCCGAGGCCCTGGATAAGTATGATATTCGGCGCAGCGATGATGCGGAGGTGAAGAAATTCTTCCTTGCCGGGCCGGGCAATGTGCCGACTCAGCAGGCCTTTAGTCAGGACAAGCGCTGGCCGAGCCTGGATCTGGATGTGGAAAATGGCTGTGTCCGCGATATGGCCCATGCCTATAGTAAGGACGGTGGCCTGGCGGTACTTTACGGCAATATTGCCGAAGAGGGTTGTGTGGTGAAAACCGCCGGTGTTGATGAGAGCATCCTCACCTTCTCCGGTCCGGCCCGTATTTTTGAAAGTCAGGATGCTGCAGTAGAGGCCATTCTTGCAGATAAAATCAAACCCGGGGATGTAGTGCTGATCCGCTACGAAGGGCCACGGGGCGGACCGGGTATGCAGGAGATGCTCTACCCCACTACTTACCTGAAATCCAAGGGACTAGGTGCGGCCTGCGCCCTGATCACCGATGGTCGTTTCTCAGGTGGAACCTCCGGCCTTTCTATTGGACACGCTTCGCCGGAGGCCGCGGAAGGTGGTGCCATTGCTTTGGTGGAAGAAGGCGATACCATTGAGATCGATATTCCCAAACGTGTCATTGGGGTAGCTGTATCCGATGAGACCCTGGCTCGGCGCCGACAGGCCATGGATGCTAAAGGCGATAAAGCCTGGAAGCCGGTGGATCGTCAACGGGTGGTCTCCAATGCGCTTAAGGCCTATGCGGCACTGACTACCAGCGCTTCCAGGGGAGCAGTAAGAGACGTCAGCCAGCTATAAGGTTCGTGGAAAATAAAAAGCCCGGTATTTCGTCTACCGGGCTTTTTAGAGCACTACTTATTTTGAGTACTTTAGATTTAGAGGGCTACTGGTAAGTCGGGAGTTTGGATTCCAGTACAGCTTTTAGTTCAGGTATGGCTTCTTCTTGAAGATTAGTAAAGCTCAGTTGAGTTTTGTCCTGAGAGGTATCTGTAACCAGGGCGTCTATTTGGTGAACAAAAAGCTTGTTCCCTTTGCGGAATGACAAGGTCACCTCAACTTCTGAATGACAGGGCAGGCTGATATTTCCCGTATCAATGCTCATGCCATCGACATGAATATGATGGGTAGTGGCTCTCACCAGACCCAGTGGGCCATAGTTGAGCATAATATTTATCCTGCCATTTTCGTTTGCAGACGTTTCCTTGATCATGGTTATCTCTCCCTAAGTCTGGTTAATGTGAAACCTGAATTATCAAATCCGGTAATCTGTGTGATATTTCCAACGTTGCACTTTCTACGACAGCCCTACTCCTTACTTAAGAGCGCAACAGGATCCGCGCTCTTCCACCCACTGTCAGTGGACACTGGAACCTATAAACCTAGACTAATAAATTAAAAAGTGAAACCCTTGTTTATGGAAAAATTCGTGCCCGACGGGATAAACGGTAGTTATGAAACCATAAAACCAAGTGTTTTACTATAGATATAGCCTCTCCGAGGCTGCACTGGGGTAAATTATTGTTAACAGTGGTAAAGACTTGGAGCGGAAGTTTAAGTATTTACATTTATGTGAAGCCGTCTGGATATAGTAATGATTCAGCTGATGATCTAGATAAAAAATAATTATGTTTTTTTTGATGGAATATCACTGGATAGTGAAAACAGGCTTAGAACCATTGGCGCTTGATACTTTTCAGGGTGCGCAGGAAAGCGGGAAACTCGATATTCATCTGGGTCTCCAGGTTTTTTGCCCTGGCCTCCATGGGGCGTAATTGGCGATAATTAATGGTTTGATTGCTTGCGATAGCAATGACATTATCTTTTTCTGTGATGGGTAGCTGGAATATACTGCCGGAAAAACTTTTTTTCAGTGCTTTGAAGGTGTCCTTGATATTAATAGAGCCATTTGCCCACAAATTAGTGGCCAGCACCCCAGTGGGGGATAAACGCTGCTGACAAGCCTGGTAAAAGTGTTGGCCCGATACAGCGAAAGACATATCCTCGGCATCATAGGCATCCACTAGAATCAGGTCATATTCGTTGTATGCTGCGGGATCGGTACAGTAGACAAAATCGCCAGCATCTTGAATATGTGTCGTCAGGCGAGAGTCCTGGGGCAATTGAAAATAGGCATGAGCCAGTGTCATTACATTTTCCCGATATTCCACCGCATCGATATGACTCTGTGGAAAGTGATGAAACAGAAATTTGGCCATGGAGCCCCCGCCGAGCCCTATAATCAAAATGCGTTTCGGAATGTCTATAAGTAGCAGGGCTGACAACATAGCGCGGGTATAAGAGAGTGCCAGTCGCAATGGGTCATGGAGCAGCATACTGCTTTGTTTGGGCTCAGAGCCAAAGTGTAGCGAGCGTTGAACCCGGTTCTCTACAACCTCAATCAGGCCATGTTCATCACGGCTGGTGTGAATAATGGTGCCTCCATATTTGTGCATAGGGTTATTCTAATACATCTGGTTCTTTATGTAGAAACGTGACATTAGTCAATGTTATCCCCTGATTTGACTGCTAGATTGACAGAATACTATCCAGGACATGGAACGATGCGATACGGAATTGTTGTTCAGTTAAGCTATGAAAACCGTCGTCACGAAGAGATAAAACAGGTTTTCAATGAAATTCGTAAGGGTATGCTTAGAGTGGGCTTTCGCCAGGACGGCAGGGTCTTCACCATGGGTATGCCTGAACGGGAGTGCTGCAATTTGGCTCGTGCTGTGTTGGAAGATCTGAAACTGGAGCAGCAAGGGCTGGATGATGTACACAACTATGTAAAAGAGTTTTACGGTTATAATTTCAATGATGCCGTGAATCTGCTGGTCCCGCAGGCTGAGGACTACTGTGTTGCTGAATATGGACACGAAAGCAAGAGTCTAGCCATATAAACGGAAAGGTTCGACGGGTCTAATCTTCTACAAACCTATAGTTTTTATCTTCATACTACTGACGATAGTCAGTGTTCACTGTTATCCTTCCTGGGATGTTCCTGAGTAAACCCTTCAGAAAAAGCCTTGCCAATAATAGGGCAAACACGATGGATGAGAGCCGGTTGTTTCGGCTTAGTGGTGCTGAGTCCATCGAAATAAAACTACGGATCAGCTCGCGCGTCAGGTATGTACGGCTACGGATTTTACCTTCGGCCGAAGTGGAGGTGGTGGTACCTCATGGCTTCGATCAACGTCAATTGCCCGCTATTCTGGAAAAGCAGCGTGACTGGTTGGTGCGCACGCTTGATGTGGCTGCTGCCCGGCAAAAGGTCGCTCGAGTAAGGCCAGAGCTGATTGAATTGCCTGCAGTGAATGAGCAATGGCCAGTGCGGTACCGTGACAACCCCGGTGCCCGCCGGTGTCGGTTAACCCATGGGGAGCTGTGTGTAACCGCCGGTGAGCATGACTGGCTTTTACCACTACAGCGGTGGTTGGCCCGCAAGGCTCGCGAACATCTGGTGCCGCTCCTGGACACCCTTAGCTGTGAGTTGCAACTGCCATACGGGAAGGTAAGCATACGTGGGCAAAAGACTCGCTGGGGAAGTTGCTCTTCTCGAAAGAGCATTAGTCTTAATTACCGTCTGTTGTTTTTGCCACCGGAGATGGTGCGCTACTTGTTGGTCCACGAGTTGTGCCACACGGTACACATGAATCATTCCCCACGCTATTGGCAGTTGGTGGCGGAAAAAATGCCCGATTATGCACACTACGACAGGAGCCTGCGCAAGGCCGGCGAACGGGTGCCTGCCTGGGCACGGGCATATTGAAGCTGATTGTGTAGTGGCATAGTCAAACAGTGGTATGATCTATCATTGAATGATGAAGGCAGCTTCGTACTAAGTCGAAATAATTAAGCATGTAAGGAGAATTACTGTGGAAGAACAAATGAAGGAAAACCTTAAATCGGGCAGTACCTGGATCCGTGGCCTGTACATGCTGCTATTTTGCGTGCTCTATGGTATTGCAGAGATTGTGTTAACCATTGTGGTGCTATTTCAGTTTGGCACCAAACTATTCACGGGCAATACCAATGATCGCCTGCTGGAATTGAGCCAGAATATTGCTAGCTATATCTATGAGGTTGTTCGCTTCCTGGGTTTCAACTCAGAAGAGAAGCCTTATCCTTTCGGTGAATGGCCTAAAAAAGCACAGGGTGAAAAAGCGGCAAAACCAAAGGAAAATGCCATACCCAAGCCAAAAGCGAAACCAAAAGCCAAACCCAAGGGGAAATCTGGCCAGGGTTCTGCATCAGAGGCCGGTGAAGCATAGTTATATATCAGTCTCAGCAAACAGTTATGGGCGGCCTTTCTTTTCGGTAAAGAGGGCCGCCTTTTTTATTTGGATGATGAACGCCCCGATCCTTGTCCTTCTGATATCCGATCTTTCCCGCTTCACTATGTTATTTTCCGTCAATCATATTCTTACTTGCTTTGAGTCCACCAGTGGCTATCTTTAATCAGAGGTTCTCCGGAGTGATGTGATGCTGATGACATCAGCTGGAGAACGGATAAAGGATATGCAGGAAATCATGTTGTTTCCTGAAATGGAGGTGGGCATGAGGTTTTTCCTGGTTTTTCTGGTTTTGTTTATGAGTATCGGGATTAATCTTCCTGAGAGTTATATCGCACATCTTGGACTGGAGCCTGATTATCTTAAGGCTGCACTGGCTGCCTGGGTGATTACCGGGCTTATCATCTATCGTAATTTGGCATTAATAGTGTTGGTGGTGAGTCTGAGTGTCGGGGCCAACCTTCCCACCGAAATGCTGGAGTCATGGAGCATTGATCGGGATGTAATCATGGCAACCCTGATTGCCATTGTGGTTTTGCCAAAGTTTTTTGAATGGATGGAGTAAAAACAGGCCGGGACACAATAAAAAGTGAAAGGGTTAAAGCTTTATTAGTTCCATCGGTTGCGGAGTTTTGTGAAAACCTTGTTGGGATATCTGTAGCTGCCAAGGCTGCCATTATAACGGGCGAGGGCGCGGGTGATGTTGCCTTTTTCTATATCCAGGTAATGGCGTAAAATGGTGCAACCCATGCGCAGGTTAGTTCTGATATTAAATAAATTATCTCCGGTCCGACCTATTTCCTTAAGCCAGAAAGGCATGATTTGCATTAAGCCCTGGGCTCCGGCGCTGGAAATTGCAAACTGATCAAAGTTACTTTCGACTTCAATAAGAGCAAGTACCAGTTCGGGGGCCAGTTCTGCCCGTGTTGCTTCGAGATGGACCTGTTTTAATAATTGGAGACGCTCTTCTTCCTTTAGTCGATTCCCCTTAAAGCGGGCTGTCATATCCGTTAGCCAGACCTCGGCATCGAAACGGTCACTAAAGCCTTCGTGTTCAGCCAGCGCCTGGGTCAGGCGCTGTTTTAATTGCTGATTAGATTCGGTTTGTGAAACAGCATGAATCGCGCTGGATAACGCCAACAAAGCAAAACAAATACTATACTTTATAGTGCGGTACATAGTGCTGCCCTCTCCCCGAATCATAGCTCAGACCGGGTTAAAACGCGAATCCAGAAACGCCATCAGTTCATCCAGTTTGATATCAGTGTTGTCACTGTCACGACGGCCCTTATATTCGATAGTGCCGGCATCCAGTCCCCGATCACTCAACACCAGACGGTGTGGAATACCGATTAATTCCATGTCGGCAAACATTACCCCCGGGCGTTCGCCACGATCATCCAGCAATACATCAATACCTTTGGCCTGAAGTTCGGCGTAAAGTTTTTCTACTGCTTCACGCAGGCGTTCAGATTTATTCAAATTAATGGGCAACAGGGCAATCTGAAAAGGAGCGATGGCATCGGGCCAGATGATACCCCTGCTGTCGTGATTTTGTTCAATGGCAGAGGCGACCACACGGGAGACACCGATTCCGTAACAGCCCATGGTCATCACCACTGATCTGCCGGTTTCATCCAGCACTGTGGCATCCATCGCTTCACTGTATTTGCTGCCCAGTTGGAAAATGTGGCCCACTTCGATGCCACGTTTAATTGATAAAGTGCCTTTGCCATCGGGACTGGGATCTCCTTCTACTATATTGCGTAGATCGACACTCACAGGTTCCGGCAGATCGCGTTCCCAGTTCACTCCGGTGAGATGCTTTCCTTCTTCATTGGCACCACAGATAAAGTCCGCGAGTTGAGCGGCACTGTGATCAACCAGCATTGGGATGGGTAAACCCACGGGTCCGATGGAGCCAGGTTTACATCCGGTAGCGGCCTGTACTTCTTCATCTGTTGCAAAGCAAAGAGGGGTGGCTATTTGTTCAAACTTTTCAACTTTAACTTCATTCAACTCATGGTCACCGCGTAGCACCAGGGCCACAATGCTATCTTCCTCGCCCTTGACTATCAGAGTCTTAACAGTTTGAGCCGGATCGACGGTGAGAAACTCGCTAATCTCTTCAATGGTGTGTTGGTGGGGCGTCTCTATCGTGCGTATCTCTTGCCCGGCCTCGGCACGTTTGTTTGTCGGGGCCACCGCTTCTGCCTTTTCAATATTGGCGGCATAGTCACCGCCGTCACTAAAGGCAATAGCATCTTCCCCTGAGTCCGCCAGTACGTGGAATTCATGGGAGGCCTTACCGCCAATGGCGCCGGTGTCAGCCAATACTGCACGATACTCAAGACCAAGGCGGTCAAAGATTCGAGAGTAAGTGTCATACATTACCTGGTAGGTCTCGGCCAGCGACTCATCATTAATGTGAAAGGAATAGGCGTCTTTCATCAGGAATTCACGGGCGCGCATCACGCCAAAGCGGGGGCGGACTTCGTCACGGAATTTCATCTGCACTTGATAAAAGTTGGCCGGTAATTGTTTGTAACTGCGCAGTTCGTGGCGAATGAGATCGGTAATCACCTCTTCATGGGTGGGGCCGATACAGAACTCGCGATTGTGACGGTCATGCATACGCAGCAGTTCTGGGCCAAATTGATCCCAGCGTCCGGATTCTTCCCACAACTCGGCAGGTTGCACTGCTGGCATCAATACTTCCTGGCCACCGGCGCGGTTCATTTCTTCACGAACAATATTTTCCACCTTACGTAGTACCCGTAGCCCCATCGGAAGCCAGCTATAGAGTCCTGAAGCCAGCTTGCGGATCAGGCCCGCCCGTAACATCAGTTGATGACTAATAACTTCTGCATCTGCGGGGGTTTCTTTCAGGGTTGAGATGAGGTATCGGGATGTGCGCATAGTGTTTTTTCTTTTCCTGAATTAATCAAAGCTTCTGAAACGATAGTTGTAAACTGTAGCAGGTGTTTTTTCCTGAACAGTATTATATCTGCTACGGTGGATGATAACAGATTGGGCTTTGTGACTTGCGCTGGCACTAAAAAGTGCGACTATCCCAACCCCAGAGGTGGCGCTGGCCATTGCTGAACTCGATATAAATACGCGCTTGAGGAATCCCTAACTCAGATTCAATGAATTCGCACAGGACTCTGGAATATTCAGTAGTACGATCTTCCGCTAGCCCCAGGCTTTTGAGTTCAAGACAGGCAAGCGGGGCATCACTGCCAGCAAACAGCATGGAAGGGTTTGATTCCAGACTGACCATTACGTAGTCCTCGGGTTTGCTCAACATTTCACTCACGGTTTGTGAGGCCCGTGTGAGCATAGCCTTGTTAGTTGCTGGCTCAATCATCTGATTGGTCTGGATTTTAAGTAAAGGCATGGTGCTTATTTACAATACTGTTGAACCTGACTTTCCGCCTCTTTGATCTTGGATGCGCGGGTCTTTTTATCAAGGGTGACCACCTTTTTGTCCGGTGTCATGATCTGTGATGAAATATTGTAGAGCTGCAGGTTCCTCATTGCTGTTTCACAGTTTTGTGCGTAGGTCTCATCTTTTGTCAGGGGTTTATTGTTGTTGCCCCCTTCAGGCTCACTGGCGGCATCTCCAGCATTGTTCGCTGGACTGCTATTACTGGTTGTCGTTGGCGGCGTCACTGGTTTAGGGGGGGCAATAGATTTCGCCTTGCGATCAGGGGGAGGATTTTGGGAATAAATGGTATTGCCCTGATCATCCGTCCATTTATACATCGCACCATGGGCATACCCCCCCCACAGCAGGCCGAATACCAGGCATATGCTTATTAGTCGCTTCATCCCTCATCCTCTTGTGTTGTGTCGCCGTATGGCACTACTTTATACCCTAGTATGGAATATTATGGGTGAATACCGCTTCGACACAAGGGGAATAAGAGGTTTGTTTGTATTTATAGGGCCTAATAATGTCTGGCCCCTTGGCGTAGCCAGGACAGAATGCCATAATGAACAGTTATTGTTAAGCTATTGTTATTATTCTATAAACCCGTGTTCGATGGGTTTATATTAAATACAGGGGAGTCGCGAGTGGAATTGTCCGGTGCTGAGATCATCGTCCGTTTTCTGGAAGATGAAGGTGTTGAGCATCTCTTCGGTTATCCGGGAGGCGCCGTTCTGCACATCTATGATGCCTTGTACCGACAGGACAAGGTACAACATATTCTGGTGCGCCACGAACAGGCGGCCACCCATGCCGCCGATGGTTATGCGCGTTCAACGGGTAAGCCGGGAGTGGTGCTGGTCACCTCCGGGCCGGGAGCTACCAACGCAGTAACGGGTATCGCTACGGCCTATATGGATTCTATCCCTATGGTTGTCATTACGGGCCAGGTTCCCACCAGCTTGATCGGTAATGATGCTTTCCAGGAAGTGGATTCCGTCGGTATTACCCGTCCCTGTGTGAAACACAACTTCCTGGTCAAGGATGTCGCGGATCTGGCGGAGACTTTGAAAAAGGCTTTTTATATTGCCTCGACCGGCAGACCCGGACCCGTAGTCGTGGATGTTCCCAAGGATGTTACTGCCGAGAAAACCAAGTATGTCTACCCCAAGACAGTGGACATGCGCTCGTACAATCCGGTGGTAAAAGGTCATTCTGGTCAGATCAAACGTGCAGCCAAGATGCTCGCTTCTGCCAAACGTCCGGTACTCTATACCGGTGGTGGGGTGATCCTGGATGCTGCTGCTAAATCCTTGACCGAGCTGGCGCACCTCATGAATACGCCGGTCACCAATACCTCTATGGGACTGGGTGGTTTCCCTGCATCGGATAAACAGTTCCTTGGCATGTTAGGTATGCACGGTACCTATGAGGCTAATATGGCAATTTCCCGTTGTGACCTGCTGGTTGCCATTGGCGCACGATTCGACGATCGGGTGACGGGCAATATCGCCAAGTTTGCGCCCGAGGCGAAGATTATCCATGTGGATATCGACCCCGCTTCCATCTCCAAAAATGTGAAAGTAGATATTCCCATTGTTGGCGGTGTCAGCAATGTGCTGAAAGAATGGATTAAACAGATCAAGGCTGAAAAGCTGTCGGCGGACAACGATGCTGCGGCCAAGTGGTGGACGCAGATTGATGAATGGCGCAGCAAGGATTGTCTTAAGTACGAGCAAGGGCCGGAGGTAATTAAGCCACAATATGTGCTGGACACCATGAACAGAATCACCAAAGGTGATGCCTTTGTTACTTCTGATGTAGGACAGCACCAGATGTGGGCGGCACAGTTCTGCCGATTTGATAAGCCACGCCGCTGGATTAACTCTGGTGGTCTGGGCACCATGGGCTTTGGCCTGCCAGCAGCTATGGGTGTACAGTTTGCCCACCCCAAGGCGACGGTGGCCTGTGTTACCGGTGAAGGCAGCATTCAGATGAATATCCAGGAACTTTCTACCTGCATGCAATATGGTCTGCCCATCAAGGTGGTGTGTTTGAATAACGGCTATCTGGGCATGGTACGCCAGTGGCAGGAATTCTTTTATGAGGAGCGTTATGCCAGCTCCTACATGGAGTCGGTGCCTGACTTCGTGAAACTGGCAGAGGCTTATGGCCATGTGGGTATGCGTATTGAAAATCCCGCTGATGTCGAGGGTGCACTCAAAGCGGCTTTCAAAATGAAGGAGCGCTATGTATTCCTGGATTTTGTTACTGACAAGACTGAAAACGTTTATCCCATGGTGCCTGCCGGCGCCGGGCTGGACGAAATGATTCTGATTTGAGAACCCTGAACTATGCGTCATATCATATCGATTTTAATGGAAAATGAAGCGGGAGCCCTGTCTCGTGTGGCAGGACTTTTTTCTGCTCGCGGTTATAATATTGAGTCTCTGACCGTGGCAGCCACCGAGGATGCCTCACTGTCACGCATGACCCTGGTCACCCGTGGCTCTGATGAAATCATCGAACAGATTACCAAGCAGTTGAACAAACTGATTGATGTGGTCAAGTTGATTGATCTTACCGAAGGTGTGCATATCGAGCGTGAATTATTGCTGATCAAGGTAAAGGCTAAAGGCGAGGAACGACGTAATGAGGTGAAACGTCTGACGGATATCTTCCGTGGTCATGTCATCGATGTTACCGATGCCTCCTACACGGTTGAGTTGACAGGAACCGGCGAAAAACTGGATGCCTTTATTAGCACTCTGGGTAAAGATATCCTGGAGACGGTGCGCTCAGGGGCTTCCGGCATTGCCCGCGGCGATAAGGCTCTGCATATCTAACGCTTTTAAAGAATTTCTTTCCCGGAAAGCATTCGGGAGAGGACTGTTGTTTGACTTAAAACTTTTAGAAGGAAAGTATAAATGAACATTTATTACGATAAAGATTGTGACCTCTCCATCATCAAGGGGATGAAAGTAGCGATTCTGGGTTACGGTTCCCAGGGGCATGCCCATGCCAATAACCTGAAAGATTCCGGTGCCGATGTCGTGGTTGCCCTGCGTCCAGGTTCAAGCTCTGCCGCCAAGGCTGAAGCTGCTGGCCTCAAGGTGATGACTGTTGAAGATGCAGTTAAAGCTTCTGACGTGGTAATGGTTCTGACCCCAGATGAACATCAAGCCGCTCTTTATCGTGATCAGATTGAGCCCAACCTGAAGAAGGGTGCAACCCTTGCATTTGCCCATGGTTTCGCTGTTCTTTACAACCAAATCGTGCCTCGCTCTGATCTGGATGTAATCATGATTGCTCCCAAGGCACCTGGCCATACTGTGCGTAGTGAGTTTGAAAAGGGTGGTGGTATTCCTGATCTGATCGCTGTTCATCAGGACGCTTCAGGTAAGGCCAAAGATGTAGCTCTTTCCTATGCCTCTGCTATTGGTGGTGGTCGTACCGGTATCATCGAAACGACTTTTAGAGATGAAACCGAAACAGATCTGTTTGGTGAGCAAGCGGTATTGTGTGGTGGTGCTGTAGAACTGGTCAAAGCCGGTTTTGAAACTCTAACAGAAGCTGGTTATGCTCCTGAAATGGCCTACTTCGAATGTCTGCACGAATTGAAACTGATTGTAGATCTCATGTACGAGGGTGGTATCGCCAACATGAACTACTCCATCTCCAATAACGCAGAGTATGGTGAGTATGTCACCGGTCCTCAGGTGATCAACGAAGAAAGTCGTTGGGCGATGAAAGAAGCGCTACGGAATATCCAGAATGGTGAATACGCTAAGAAATTCATTATGGAAGGTGCAACCAACTATCCTGAAATGACTGCTCGCCGTCGCTTAAATGCTGAGCATCCTATTGAAAAGGTGGGTGCTGAACTGCGTAGCATGATGCCCTGGATTAACAAGATCGTAGACAAGAGCAAAAACTAAACGCACGACAATCGATAAAAGGCCGGACATTCAAAAGAATGCCCGGCCTTTTTCTTACAGGTCTATTTTAATGGCTTCATATCGTTACCCTCTGATTGCCCGGGAAGCCTGGCTGTTCATTATCCCCTGTGTTTTGGCAGTTTTAGCGGCATTGTATTTTTCTGCCACGAACCTTGCCACTATCTTTATTTTTTTGATTTTTCTGTTGTTGTTCCTGTTTCGAGATCCACAACGAAAGGTATCCTCATCACCACTGGCGGTGGTGAGTCCTGTGGATGGATGGGTGGTGTCTGTGGAGTCAGTGCAAGATGAACACCTGCAGCGGGAGATGTTGCGAGTAGTCATCGACATGAACAACCTGGGGATCTACTCTATACGCAGTCCCATGGAGGGGAAGGTGCAGCGCCAGTGGTATGCGGGGGCTACATCGACGGAGCAGGAAAAATTGCAGTCGGCTTATGCTGTGTGGGTGCAAAGCGACGAAGAAGATGATGTATTACTGCTGCTACATCCCAGCACCTTGAAACGCTCTCCTTCCTGTTATCTTCATACTGGCGAACGGGTCGGGCAGGGGCAGCGATGTGGTTTCGTGCTTTTTGGTAGTCGGGTTGAAGTCGTGCTACCCGCCAATAGTCGGCTTGCTGTTAAAGAAGGCGAGCGTGTAATATCCGGGAGTAGTGTTCTGGGGCAATTGGTACACAAAAGTTGATCCACAAACAGTCTTCGCTTGTTTATACTCGGAAGTTACGGGTGTTTATACTTTGAAGTCAGTGACAGCGAGCTATTCAACGAACAGCTCCATGAGAAGGCAGGGGTAACCAAACTATGGACACAGAGAACAATCAGAAACCACGTCGTGGTATCTACTTATTGCCAAACCTGTTTACCACTGTCGGGTTGTTTGCGGGTTTTTATGCCATTGTTTCGGCCATGGATGGTCGTTTCGAGGCGGCCGCCATTGCCATTTTTGTGGCAATGGTGATGGACGGCCTGGATGGGCGGGTTGCCCGACTGACCAATACCCAGAGTGATTTTGGCATGGAGTATGACAGCCTGTCGGATATGATTTCATTTGGCCTGGCACCTGCGCTGGTAATGTATACATGGTCACTGTCTGTGATGGGTAAACTGGGTTGGCTGGCTGCTTTCATTTATACCGCCTGTGCTGCATTGCGCCTGGCTCGTTTTAATACGCGTAGCGAGAGTACAGATAAACGTTTTTTTCAGGGGCTAGCTAGTCCGGCTGCTGCGGCCCTGTTGGTCGGACTGATCTGGGTGGGCACTGTTTATGGCATTGCCGGCAGTGAGGTGGGCAAATGGACCGTCGCCGTGACCATTCTTGCTGGTGGCCTGATGGTTAGCAATATTCGTTACTACAGCTTCAAGGACATGGACTTTAAAGGCAAAGTACCCTTTTTCGTTATGCTCATTGTGGTGCTGGTATTTGTTTTTATTACTCTGGATCCCCCTCGCGTGTTGTTCTCCATGGCAATGATTTATGCTATTTCAGGGCCTGTGATCACCCTTGTGATGTTATATCGTTCACGCAGGATGCGTGCTAGTGGTAGTGAGGAAACTGGCAATGATAAAACTGAGGACAAACAGGAGTAGCAGGGTTATAAAATGGAATAATGTGCCTTGGCAAACGAGGCATCTGACGCTATAGTTAACACCATGAGCATATCGATTCAAAACTCTTCTTTCAACGCGGGTATCTTGCCTGTGTATCGTTGTGCCTGTCCCGCTCTGTCTCTACGACTGCTGCCCTAGGGCATCATACTTTCATCACGGCCTTATGGCCGAAAATCCAAAAACTGATTTATTTAAGGAAGCTCTGAATAAGTCTGGGCGTGGAAGATTGAGAACTGAAATTTCCAAATACAAGGCGTTTATGCCCTTCTGGGTGCAAATCGCACGCAATAGCTGGCTATTACGTAGTTTTGCAACAAAGTAGTTGGAAATTTCAGACTCAAGATTCTCGTTCATGACTTGTTTAGAGCTTTCTAAAGTGCCTTTTCTTTTTGAGAAGGGCCACAATCATTTCGATTTGATCACGTCTCCTGCTAATATGGGACGTATGAACGGAGTAAAAGAATGAGCGATAAATTAATTATATTTGATACCACCTTGCGGGATGGTGAGCAGAGCCCTGGTGCGTCTATGACCCGGGCGGCAAAGGTACGCATTGCCAAGGCGCTGGAGAAGATGCGGGTGGATGTCATTGAAGCAGGCTTTCCGATCGCCAGTCAGGGTGACTTTGAGGCGGTGCAAGCGGTGGCGCGAACTATTAAGGATAGTACCGTGTGTGGTTTGGCGCGGGCGCTGGATAAAGATATTGATCGTGTGGGTGAAGCATTGAAAGATGCCAATTCCTCACGTATCCATACTTTTATAGCTACCTCCCCGATTCACATGGAACACAAGTTGCGTATGAGTCCCGACAAGGTGCTGGAGCAGGCTGTTTATGCGGTGAAACGGGCCCGAAAGTATACTGATAATGTCGAGTTCTCCGCCGAAGATGCGGGGCGCTCGGAAATGGACTTTTTATGCCGGATTATCGAAGCAGCGATTTCTGCCGGTGCAACGACGATAAATATTCCCGATACCGTGGGTTATAACGTACCGGATCAGTTTGGTGCAAAAGTGCGGGAGATTATTGAGCGTGTGCCCAATGCAGATAAGGCCGTGTTCTCGGTACATTGCCATAATGATTTGGGCCTGGCGGTGGCAAACTCTCTCTCTGCGGTGATCAATGGTGCGCGTCAGGTGGAATGTACCATTAATGGTCTAGGCGAGCGGGCTGGTAATGCTTCGTTGGAAGAGATCGTCATGGCGGTGCGTACCCGTTCAGATGTTTTCTCCTGTGTGAGTGATATTGATACCACGCAAATTGTGCCAACCTCCCGCCTGGTATCGGGTATTACCGGTTTTGCTGTGCAACCTAACAAGGCCATCGTCGGTGCTAACGCCTTTGCCCATGAGTCCGGCATTCATCAGGATGGGGTACTCAAGAGTCGCGAGACCTATGAAATCATGCGTGCCGAGGATGTGGGCTGGAGTGCTAATCGCATGGTCATGGGTAAACACTCGGGTCGTAATGCCTTCCGCAGCCGCTTGCAGGAATTGGGCACGACTTTCGAGTCAGAAGAAGAGTTGAACGAAGCCTTTTCCCGTTTTAAGGATTTGGCTGACAAAAAGCACGAAATCTTTGACGAGGATCTGCAATCACTGGTCACCGAGGCGAACCTGGAAAGTACGGTTAATGAGAGTATCAAACTGGTTGCGCTTAAGGTTTGCTCTGAAACCGGGGAAACGCCCCATGCCGATATCACCTTATGGGTGGAGGGTGAAGAAAAGTCGGGGTGTTCTTCTGGCGGCGGACCCGTGGATGCTGCATTGAAAGCTATCGACAGCATTATTGATAGTGGTAGCGAATTATTGCTTTATTCGGTTAACAACATCACCAGCGGTACCGATTCTCAGGGTGAGGTGACCGTGCGCCTGGAAAAAGCCGGTCGTATTGTCAATGGTCAGGGGGCTGATACGGATATTGTGATTGCCTCCGCTAAGGCTTATATCAATGCCCTGAATAAATTGCTGACCACGGCACCTCGAGCCCACCCTCAGGGTGGGGATGTATGAAAAGGTAGGCGTTCTGCCTTTATGCAAAGCCTCGGGATGATTGCGACCTTTTATGAGCTTGAATCGCGACGGGGGTTTGTGCAAAGCCGCCGCTCCTACTGACAGGTAACCACATATGGATAATCTACAGCGACAATATCTAGAGGCAATGGGGATCCAGATGTGGGAATCTCGAGATGGAAGTGCCCCCACTTCGCCCCCGGAAGTTGTTGCTGAGCCAGCGATTTCTGAGCCTGTCGTCAGGGTTGCTCCTGTTCAGGCAGGAAAAACAGAGCCACTACACCTTGATACGTCTTCTGAAACTCAGCCAAAATCTGCCCCTGGACAAGCTCCTGAGCTTGTTCCGGAGCAACGGCTAGCGCAAGAGGATGATGTTGCTTTACTCGACTGGAATGCACTGCAGTCCCGTGTCAGCACTTGTGCGCTATGTGATGAGCTGGTGGCCAATCGTAGCCAGACGGTATTTGGCGTCGGTGATCCCGCTGCAGACTGGATGGTCATTGGCGAGGCGCCGGGTACCGAGGAAGATCAACAGGGTGAGCCCTTTGTCGGTCCTGCGGGTCAATTACTAAACAACATGCTGTTGGCAATGGGGCTCAAGCGCGAACAGACTTTTCTTGCCAATATCCTGAAATGTCGGCTACCCGATAAGCGTGATCCAAAACAGCAAGAAGCAGCCAATTGTCGAACCTTTCTCGAACGACAAATTGCCCTGGTGAAACCGAAGATTATTTTGCTGTTGGGTAAGGTCGCGGCACAAAATATATTGTCTTCAGATCAGACTATTGGTCACATGCGTGGTGAGGTTTATTATTACGGAGATGAAAAAATCCCCATTATAGTCACCTATCATCCTGCGTACTTATTGCGTGCACCCAAAGAAAAGCGCAAGGCCTGGGATGATTTGAAGCTGGCAATGTCGGTATATTCACGGCAGGCCGGAGCATAGCCCGCGTTGGTTATTTAAAATATGAGTGCGCTATTACAAGAACCGGAAATCGTGTTGCGCCCTATGCGTGAAACTGATGTGCCAACGGTGTTGGCCATTGAGGAACGAGTGGCTATTACTCCCTGGACCGAGGGTATTTTTTCCGGGTGCATAGGGGTGGGTTATAGCTGCTGGGTCTGTACTGATGATGATGAGGTTGTTGGCTTTGGCGTGCTGTCCTATGGTTCTGGCGAGGCCCATATACTGAATATCGCTATCGATTCTCCTGCACAGGGAAAAGGGTTGGGTCGACGGATGATGAGGCACCTGCTTGAACAGGCGGAATCATACGGTGCCGAGACCACTTTTCTTGAAGTACGCCCATCAAATAAAAATGCGGTTGGTTTGTATGAATCGCTGGGATTCAATCAGGTGGGTTTAAGGCGAGAATATTACCCCACCCGAGATAAGGGGCGTGAGGATGCCTTGATTCTTGCCATTTCAGGTTTTACAGAGACGCTATAGCTGTTCAGGGACTCCCTTATTATTTTGAGGATCAAAAATGAATAACTGGTTTATGCTGACGTTGGTGGGTAATGACCGCCCTGGCATCGTTGCCCACATCAGTGCCGCTTTGTATGATGCCGGCTGCAATCTGGGTGAGGCCTCGATGATGCGATTGGGGGGTAATTTCACCATTATGTTAATGGTGAAATATGAGGGCAAAGCCAAGGCGCTGGGCGATGTTATTGAACCTGTAGCGGATTCCATGGGGCTGCATTACCACGTCGATCATATCAAGGCACATTTGCACCAGCATTTGCTGCCCGATGTGCGCATCACGGTGTATGGTGCTGATCGCAGCGGTATCGTCGCCAAGGTGAGTGGGGCATTGACTGAGGCAGGGCTGCACATTCTGGATCTTGAATCTGATGTGGCTGGCAGTGAGGACAAACCGATCTATATCATGCACATCGAAGGCCATGCATCGGAAGGCATTGAGGCCTTGCGTTCTGCCCTGGAGATTGTCGCTACTGAAGGTGTTGAAGTGAGTCTCTCGCCTATCGAAACCATGATGGGTTAAGCCAGATTCATTATGGCTGTGCTCCCCCTTCTTATCTATCCCGATGAGCGCCTGAAACAGGTCGCTATCCCCGTGGTCCAATTTGATGGGACACTGCAGGCATTCATTAAAGATCTGGAAGAAACCATGAGCGCCGGTCCCGGTGGGGTAGGCATTGCGGCACCCCAGGTGGGGCAATTCCAAAGGATTGCTATTGTCGATGTTTCTGGCGCCCGCCGCCCGGTACCGAATAATGGACGACTGTTGCTGATCAATCCAAAAATATTGGCCGAGGAAGGTGAGGTTAAAGGTCGAGAGGGATGTATGTCAGTGCCGGATTACACGGGTAACGTGATCCGCGCCGAACGTATCCGTTTGAAAGCCCAGGATGATCAGGGCCAGTGGCGGGAATACCAGTGTGAAGGCTTTGAGGCTCGGGCAGTATTACATGAAATCGATCACCTGGATGGTTTACTGTTTCTGGATCGTCTGGTGAGTCGGCGCAATGATCTGTTCCGGCGTAAGAACTATCAGTCTACCGACAAACCGGCATGAACACAGACAAGTCGGTAAAAACCTGATTTGAGAACTCTTGAGAAGTGAAGCATGAGCAATAGCTGGGTCTGGGGTTTTTGTCTGCTGCTTGTGCTGCTGGTTTTATGCTGGCGTTTACTGAAAATCCTGGACAGGGCCAATAGCGTTGACTGGGGTGTTGGCTGGCTCAATCGGGTGGATGGCTTTTTGCGTATTTTCTGCCACCGTTATCACCGGCTCTCCTACGAGCCCCTGGCGCTGCCGGAGTCAGGCCCCGCTTTGGTGGCGTCCAATCATATCTCCGGCCTGGATCCCTTATTGCTGGTTGCTGCCAGCAAGCGCCCGTTGCGGTTTCTCATCGCTATGGAGCAGTACAATCGCTTCGGATTGAAGTGGATATTTCACGCGGCGGGCTGCATTCCAGTGGACCGGTCAGGGCGACCAGAGCTCGCCTTCCGTGAGGCTTTGCGGGCGCTGGCTGCGGGCGAGGTGGTGGCGGTCTTTCCCCATGGCGGTATTCACCTGGAGAGCGACCCACCCCGGCCACTAAAGGCGGGCGTCATCCGCCTGGCCCAGATGGCTGAATGTACAATTCACCCGGTGCGCCTGGATGGGATTGCAGGCAAGGGGCATGTACTGCCGGCAGTGGTCATACGTGGGCATGCGAAAATGAAGAACCTGCCTCCGATTTACTGTGAACATATGACCGTCAAACAGTGTTTACAGCAGTTGTCGGGGTACCTGGACTATCATCCAGTCGAGTGACTTACCCAAGTGGAATTCCGGGCAAAAAAAAGGACCCTTCCAGGGCCCTGTCGGAGAAGTTCTCCCAAGGGGGTGTTCTATTGTCTGTTTGGACATAATGTCTGTACCTTTAACTATAGGTTAAGCCATGAAACTTAGCGTACGCTTAAATTTATAGTCAGCAAGCCATTTTGTAATCAACATATTGTTTTTGAAGGGGTTTTTGCAGGTTATTAATATTTGTTGATAGTATGGGAGAATATAATTAGTTTCCATGATTGGATGAGTGGTTTGGGGGATAAACTGCAGGGAATTGCAGAATGAAGCAGAGCCCACCCAGTGGGGAATCCGCTAGCTGGATCTCTGCCCGGTGTAAATCAGCAATACGTTTTACGATAGAGAGCCCCAAACCGCTGCCTGTTGCCTTGGTGCCCGTTCGGCGATAGAAGCGTTCGAAAATTCGCTCGCGTTCTTCTTCAGGGATACCCGTGCCACTATCCGCGACCATCAGTTGTACGGAATTATTATGCGTATTTATCGTAACTTCCACTGAGCCACCTTCGGGTGTATAACGAATGGCATTGTCGATGAGGTTGCGTAACAGAATATGCAGGCTGTCACCATGACCATTCACCATGCTTTTGAAATTCTCTTCCAGTGTTAACTCAATATTTTTCTCAATCGCTGAAGGGGCGAGCTCGGCCATAACTTCTGCTGCCAACAAGCAGAGATCAACCTGCTCCTCCTGACGTAAATCAGTTTCCGGATCGACTCGGGCCAGGGTTAATAACTGCTCCAATAAACGCGAGGTACGGTCAACACCAACGAGCATTTGATCCAGACTTTTTATTCGTTGTTCTTTGTCGGTGGCTCTTTGCGCCACCTGGGCCTGGGTTTTGAGGGCGGCCAGTGGCGTACGTAATTCATGGGCGGCATCGGCGGTAAAGCGACGCTCGTTGGCAAAGGCATTTTGCAGGCGTTCAAACAGCTTGTTGATCGCCCTGACAAGCGAGCGAGTTTCTTCCGGAACCCCTGTCAGCCTGATCGGCGTCAGATTGGTGGGTGCCCGGTTGCCCACTTCTGAAGTCAGGCGTATCAGGGGCTTGAGTGCCCGGCTAATACCGGCCCAGATAAAGAAGGCCATCAGGGGAAATGCCAGCAGCATGGGCACGATGTGTTGCTGGGCGACTGCATTGATCAGTTCATTTCGAATGGCGTAGCTCTGTCCTACCAGGATCATAAATTTGGTTTCAGGATCCTCCAGGGAAAAAATTCGCCATGACTTATTATTGATGACCCTGTCGGTGTAGCCACGCTCATTACTTAACAGGGTTGGGGGTGCGCTCAGGGAGCGTAGTAACAGCTCCTGTGATTTGGGGGCCCAAATCTGCAGGGCGATCAATCGTTCGTACTTGTGTCCTTCCTGGTGATTCAAGTCATCGACGATTTCCTGCAGATGAAACTTGAGTCCCTCATCCATTTGACCCAGCTCTTCAATTTCATGCGCGGCAAGGGCGCGTAGGGTGTGTGCAGATTGGGCCAGCTGGGCATCAAACAGCTCACTGATCTCATGTCGGGTCTCAATGAAACTGGTGGTGGCGGTTACCAGCCAGACCAGAGCCATTGTCGACAGCAGAATAATCAGCAGGCGGCGGCGTATGGAGTGCTGCATGGCTTAGTCAATAATATAGCCCACACCACGAATGGTGCGTATCAGCTTTTGTCCCAGCTTTTTACGTAGGTGGTGGATATGGACTTCAATGGCGTTACTACCGATATCATTTTCCCACGAGTACATACTCTCTTCCAGGCGTGCACGAGAAAGCACTTTGCCTTTTTTTTCCAGTAGCATGTGGAGCAGGGCAAATTCACGTGGAGAAAGCTCTACCGGCTGACCGTCCAGGCTCACTGCATGGGAGGCCGGATCCAGTACAATATTCTGGTGGATGATTTCACTGGATGCGCGACCCCCGTGGCGTCTGATCAGGGCGCGCAGCCGTGCTGTCAGCTCGTCCAAATCAAAGGGTTTAATCAGGTAATCGTCGGCGCCAGCATCCAGTCCTTCGACCCTGTCATCAACCGTATCACGGGCGGTCAGAATCAGTACAGGTAGGTCATCCTTGCGTACGCGCAACTTTTTTAATACATCAATGCCAGTCATTTTGGGTAAGCCCAGATCGAGTACCATGAGCTCATAGGTTTCGGTTTTAAGGGCGATATCCGCCGCCAGGCCATCCTGCACCCAGTCGACAGTATATCCCTCCTGGCTCAGGCCGGTACGAATACCATCCCCAAGCAGAGTATCATCTTCAGCCAATAACAGGCGCATAACGGGCCTCATCATCTTTTTGTGAACAATATGTAAGTGTACGACATATACCTAGTGTACTTTGCCAATATTATGAAATGATTAAGGCAATTGAATCGTGTTGGAATGTCCCCATCTATGTAATATAGCGGCAGGTTGATATAAAAGAGGCGAGCTCCCTATGCGAATGGACAAACTGACAACCCGGTTTCAGACAGCACTGGCCGATGCCCAGAGCCTGGCGGTGGGTCGTGATCACCAGTTTATCGACCCCATGCACCTAATGACGGCGCTGCTGGATCAAGAGGGGGGTACGGTACGTCACCTTTTGTCCCAGGCCAGCGTCAATATAAATAGCCTGCGCTCCCAACTAAGTGAAAAACTTGAGGGACTCTCCTCCGTTGAAGGTGCGGCCGGTGATGTGCATGTTTCCAATGAATTGTCGCGTTTATTGAATGTAACCGACAAGCTGGCCCAGGAACGTAAAGACCAATACATTTCCAGTGAACTGTTTGTGCTGGCGGCCGCTGAAGATAAAGGCCCGCTGGGAGAACTACTGCGCAAGGTGAATGCAGATAAAAAGACCATTGCCCAGGCCATTGATGAGATGCGCGGGGGACAGAAAGTTGAAGACCCCAATGCTGAAGAACAACGCCAGGCATTGGAAAAATACACCGTTGATCTGACCGAGCGGGCCGAACAGGGAAAACTTGATCCGGTGATTGGTCGTGATGATGAGATCCGTCGCACCATCCAGGTATTACAACGCCGCACCAAAAATAACCCGGTATTGATCGGTGAGCCCGGTGTGGGTAAAACCGCCATTGTCGAAGGTCTGGCTCAGCGCATTATCAATGGCGAGGTGCCAGAGGGGCTTAAAAACAAACGCTTGCTGTCACTGGATATGGGTAGTTTGATCGCCGGTGCCAAATTCCGTGGAGAGTTTGAAGAACGGCTTAAGGCCGTGCTTAATGATCTATCCAAACAGGAAGGACAGGTCATCCTGTTCATTGATGAACTGCATACCATGGTTGGTGCTGGTAAGGCAGAGGGGGCCATGGATGCGGGTAATATGCTCAAGCCTGCACTGGCCAGGGGCGAGCTACATTGCGTGGGTGCTACCACCCTGGATGAGTATCGTCAGTACATTGAAAAAGATGCCGCTCTGGAGCGCCGCTTCCAGAAGGTGCAAGTGGATGAACCTTCTGTTGAGGACACCATTGCCATCTTGCGTGGACTGAAGGAAAAATATGAAGTGCATCATGGCGTGGACATCACTGATCCGGCCATTGTCGCTGCCGCCAATCTGTCTCACCGCTATATCAGTGATCGACAATTGCCCGATAAGGCCATCGACCTGGTTGATGAGGCGGCCTCGCGCATTCGCATGGAAATTGATTCCAAGCCGGAACAAATGGATCGTCTGGATCGTCGTCTGATTCAGCTCAAAATTGAACGTGAGGCATTGAAAAAAGAGAAGGACGAAGCTTCCAAAAAACGTCTGTCAGATCTTGAATCAGAGATCGAGCGACTGGGCCTGGAATATGCGGATCTGGATGAGGTCTGGAAGGCAGAGAAATCGGCTTTACAAGGTACGCAGCAAATCAAGGAAGAGCTGGAGCGCGCACGTATGGAGTTGGAGACGGCTCACCGTGCCAGTGATCTTGCACGGATGTCTGAGCTGCAGTACGGACGCATCCCGGACCTGGAAAAATCACTGCAAATGGCCGATCAAGCCGAGATGCAGGTGATGACATTGCTGCGTAACAAGGTTACCGATGAAGAAATCGCCGAAGTGGTTTCCAAGTGGACCGGTATCCCGGTTACTAAAATGCTGGAAGGGGAGCGTGATAAATTGTTGCACATGGAAGAGGGTCTGCATAAGCGGGTCATCGGCCAGCAAGAGTCGGTCAAAGCGGTGGCGGATGCTATTCGCCGCTCCCGTGCCGGTTTGTCTGATCCTAATCGTCCCAACGGTTCGTTCCTGTTCCTCGGGCCTACTGGCGTAGGTAAAACCGAGTTATGTAAAGCCCTGGCGGAGTTCCTGTTTGATACGGAAGAGGCCATCGTGCGCATCGACATGTCAGAGTTCATGGAGAAACATTCCGTGGCTCGGCTCATTGGCGCACCTCCGGGCTACGTAGGATATGAAGAGGGTGGTTATCTAACCGAGGCAGTGCGCCGTAAACCTTATTCCGTGATCCTGCTTGATGAAGTGGAGAAGGCTCATCCCGATGTGTTTAACGTACTGCTACAGGTGCTGGATGACGGACGCCTCACCGATGGTCAGGGCCGCACTGTGGATTTTCGAAATACCGTGGTGGTGATGACCTCCAATCTAGGTAGTGACATCATTCAGACATTGAGTGGTGAAGAAAATTACGGTGCGATGAAGTCATCGGTGATGGAAGTGGTTGGGCAGCATTTCCGTCCCGAGTTTATCAACCGGGTGGATGAGGTTGTGGTATTCCATCCTCTGGGACGTGAACAGATTCGTGCCATTGCAGACATCCAGATCGATTATCTGAGGCAACGTCTGGACGAACGCGATATGGGTTTGGTATTAACCCAGGCCGCTCTGGATAAACTGGGTGAGGCAGGTTTTGATCCCGTGTATGGTGCTCGGCCATTGAAACGAGCCATTCAACAGGCGCTGGAAAACCCATTGGCACAGAAAATTTTGTCAGCAGAATTTTTGCCCGGTGATGTTGTCCATATTGATGTGGGGGCTGGAGAAATAGTTTTCAGCAAAGGCGATGCTTCGGCTGCGTGAAGTCGGCATGAGTGGTCGCCGCATCAGCAGTGACAGTAGTATTAGCAGTGCCAGAGAGTAAAAAATTGTATTTTATGTGCCGGGATACTCAAAATATTATTTATAGGCCTGCAATTCTGTGTCAAAGAACTGCTACAATAGACAGGTATAGATTGGAGCAGTTACAGACCGAATTATTCAGCGATTTATTTTCCACAGGGTAAGTAGGGGCCCTTTTATAATGATGGACGGGTACAGCCTCATTGAAGGGGTAACAGAGGGTGGCAGAAGGTTTAGACCGAGCGACTGGGTCGAGCGGTTTGCATCCATGCACGCCCGTTTTGGACAGAGCCGTCGCTTGAGTTTCTCCGCTGAATTGCGCCCCGTCATTTATGATGGCGGCAAGGCCCTGCTGGTTGCGCGCAGCCTGGAGACAAATGCCCCCGGGGTCTGGGAGCAGATCATGTCATTTGCCCGGATTAATGAATTACGTATCCACGAGATTGTGGATATGGAAGGCGAAGAACTGGATATTACTTCAAAGGCCTGATCCCATTCTGTAAAAGATACGGAACCAGACTAAGGGAACCTCTGAACATGACTTATCCAGAGGCTCCCAAATCAACGGATTGTTTCTTATTCCTGGTTGAGTTCTTCCAGGCGATACCCAAACTGATAAATAGCACTGAGGCGCCAGCCATGGGCCGGGGTCAGTGACATCTTTTTACGCAAGCGGCTGACGTGGGTATCAATGGTGCGGGTACTGATATCGGAACTGCGTCCCCAGATTTTTTCCAGGATATCTTCCCGAGGCAGAATCTCTCCCAGGTGTTTGAACAGATAGAAGGCCAGGTCAAACTCTTTCTGGGTCAGCTCAATACGTTCACCACTGCGGGTAATCATCCGTGCGGCTGTATCAATGGTGTATTCCCCGTAGGTATTGCTGCGTTTCATCGACTCCTGTCGCTGACCGCGGCGGCCCAGTGACTTGATCCTCGCCAGCATCTCACGACCCTTAACCGGCTTGGCCATGTAATCATCGGCCCCTTTCTCCAGGGCGTAGACAATATCTTCATCACTGTCTTGCTGGGTGACAAACAGGACGGGGATAGGCCAGTCGATGTAATCACGAGTCCATTCCAGCATTTCTATACCATTGGTATCGGGCAGTAGCCAGTCCAGGACAACCAGGTCGAATTTTTCTTTTTTCATTCCTTCCATAAAGGCGGCGCCTGTGGGGAAGTGATGAACCGTGTGTCCGGCAGATTCCAGCCAAAGCTGCATCAGCTCTGCTTGATCCGGGGCATCTTCTAAGAGCGCAATTAGCACGATGTCTTCTCCTTTGGACTAAATAGTCGTTGCTAGTCTAGTATTTATTAAAATTGTTTCAGCGCAAAACACATCTATGACGCCATGGTAACACTTCAGTCAGTGTAGTTCTTTACCGCTGATAAACTAGTATTGGGGGCAATTCTCAGTTATTCAAGCTCGGTTGCCGGAGCCATCAGGGTGGCCAGGGTTTTATTGGATAAAAACAGCGCAGGATCGATACGGCTATTATTCAGACTGACACTCCAGTGTAGATGGGGGCCCGTTACCCGACCTGTCATACCAACGGTGGCGATTTCTTCACCCTGGCGGACGGTTTGTCCCTTGGTAACGCCAATGCTATCCAGATGGCAATACATGCTAATCAGCCCCTGACCATGGTCGATAAACACACTATTGCCGTTAAAAAAGAACTCTCCCATCTCGATAATTGTACCGCTAGCCGGGGCTAGTATCGGGGTACCGGTAGGCGCCGCGAGATCCAGGCCACTGTGAGGCTTGCGTGGCTGTTCGTTGAAGTAACGACGCAGGCCAAAGGGGCTGCTGAGTCTGCCAGTCACGGGGATACTAAAGCGGGTTTCCACCTCTGGCCTATCATTCCAGGCCTTAAAGGCACGTGTAATACGTTTTTTCTCTGTCTGGATACGCTCCAGATCTTTCGCGTAGGGGTTCACCATGCGCTTATTCTTGATAGTGAGATACTGGCTTTCATACTCTTTGGCATTAATCTCGAAGCTGAGTTGTCTGTTTGTTGTAGCCTCAGTCACTTTTAGTGTGTGTGTGCCTGGTTTGGCTCCTAGTGGAATGCCCACCACAGCCTGCCATTGCCCCTCGGTGCTGAGTATCATCACACGACGATCCTGGTAATAGGCTTCTGGTCGGGCCTTTTGGTTTTTACCTGGCTGAGTATTCTCCCCCAGGCTGACAATGGCGATGCCTCCCGGGACGGAGTTGGCCTTTGGCAGACTATCCGCACATACGGCAGGTAGCCACAATAGCAATGCTACTGATAGAAGGTAGCGAGGCCCCTTCTTTATGGTGTGCGTCATATCAGTTGTCATGGAGCTCTTCCACCTGGCAAATGAGTTCACCTTTTCCAAGCCGTGCCTTGATCCGATCACCGGGAGCGACTTCCTGGCTACTATGAATAATGTCGTCTTTTTCATAGTGGCGGACAATAGCATAACCACGGCCTAGTGTGGCCAGGGGGCTGATGGTATCCAGGGCGCGTGCTGTGCTCGCCAGTTGTTGTTTTTGGCCTGCCAATTGATGCTGCATGGCTTGGTTGAGTCGCTGGTGCAGGTTTCCCTGTTTGGTTTGCAGGCTTTGCAGCCGATGCTGCGGCGTATGCCGCAGTAGCCGGGCATACAATCCGGCCAGTCGAGTGCCTATGTGGCGAAACTCGACCCGGCGGGCATTGGCCAGCCGCGAGTCCAGTTCGTCCAGCCGCTGGCTGATGTCTTGCAGGCGGCGACCGGGATGTTTCAGTCGTTTGCTCAGGCCGGTGAGGGTCTGACGGTAATACTCTGTGTAAGTGGTTACTCCGCTTAATAGCCGCCGACTCATCCCCTCCAGTTGAGCCAGCAGCTCGTCTCGACTGGGGCTCACCAGCTCGGCGGCCGCTGTGGGGGTCGGGGCACGTACATCGGCGACAAAGTCGGCAATGGTGAAATCCACCTCATGGCCCACGGCACTGATCACCGGGATCTCACTGTCATAAATTGCCCGGGCCACGGACTCTTCATTAAAGGCCCAGAGGTCTTCCAGTGAGCCGCCTCCACGGCCGATAATGAGCACATCGCACTCGTCCCGTTCTCCGGCCAGGGCAATGGCGCGGGCAATTTCTTTGGCCGCACCTTCCCCCTGTACTGCCACCGGGTAGAGAATCACCGGCAGGGACGGAAAGCGCCGTCTGAGGGTGGAGATAATATCGTGAATGGCCGCGCCGCTGGGGGAGGTGACCACGCCGATGGCCCGTGGCATGGTTGGCAGGGGCTGTTTGTCTTCTTCTGCAAACAGGCCTTCCTGGTGCAGGCGCTGCTTGAGCTGCTCATAGGCGCGGCGCAGGGCACCATCACCGGCCTCTTCCATGTGCTCGATAACCAGTTGGTAGTCACCGCGGGGCACATAAAGACTCAGTTTGGCCCGAACCTGCACCTGCATGCCATTTTCCGGTTTAAAACCCAGATGCATACTGCGCATACGAAACATGGCACAGCGCACCTGGGCCGAGCTATCTTTCAGGCTCAGGTAGAGGTGGCCAGAGGCGGGTCGTGCCAGATTGGAAATCTCACCTTCCACCCATACCAGGGGGAAATTCCCTTCCAGCAGGGCGCGGGCACTCTCATTGAGCGCCGAGATACTGAGTACCTCACGCCGGGGTGTGTTGGGGTCTGAAGGCAGTGATTTCATGGGCGCATTCTAGCAGCTTGGTGGATAAATGACTTTTACCGTCCTTATTTGCTCCCTTATTAGAGCCAGTTCGCACCTCGGCAGGTTTACCAAAGTGGCGCCAAAGCCTATAATGCTCGGTTAATTATTAAAACAACAAGACGGATATCCATTTATGCGCATCACCCAGGAAGCCCTTACATTTGATGATGTTTTACTGATTCCCGCGCACTCCAGCGTGCTGCCCAAGGACGTTGAGCTTAAAACCCAGCTAACCCGGGACATCCAGTTGAGCATTCCACTGCTGTCGGCGGCCATGGATACCGTCACCGAAGCCCGCCTGGCCATTGCCCTGGCTCAGGAAGGTGGCATCGGTATCGTCCACAAGAACATGACCGACGAGGAACAGGCCACCCAGGTGCGCATGGTCAAGAAGTTCGAGAGTGGCGTGATTAAAGACCCCATTACCGTCAGCCCCAGCGTGAGCATCCAGGAAGTGCTGGAGTTGACCCGGGCGCAGAATATCTCCGGTCTGCCGGTGGTCGATGGCAACCAGCTGGTGGGTATCGTCACCAACCGCGACATGCGTTTTGAAACCCATTTTGATAACCCGGTTTCCAGCATCATGACTCCCAAAGAGCGTCTGGTCACCGTCAAGGAGGGCGCCAGCCGGGAAGAGGTGCAGAGCCTGTTACACGAACACCGCATCGAAAAGGTATTGGTGGTCGATGACAACTTTCAGCTACGCGGGCTGATCACGGTTAAAGACATCCAGAAGGCCAGCGACAAGCCCAATGCCTGTAAAGATGAGCAGGGCCAGCTACGGGTTGGCGCTGCTGTCAGTGTCGGTGCCGGTACCGATGAACGCATCGAAAAGCTGGTCACCGCCGGAGTAGACGTAATCATCGTCGATACCGCCCATGGTCACTCTCAGGGCGTACTGGATCGGGTGGCCTGGACCAAGCGCCACTTCCCCGATGTACAGATCATTGGCGGTAATATCGCTACCGCCGAAGCGGCCAAGGCCCTGGTCAAGGCCGGTGCCGATGGCGTCAAGGTCGGCATAGGCCCCGGTGCTATTTGTACCACCCGTGTTATAAGCGGTGTTGGCGTGCCTCAGATTACCGCAATCATGAACGCCGCAGCCGTTGCCGCCTCTGCCGACGTACCGGTAATTGCAGACGGTGGAATTCGCTATTCCGG
>DAOWII010000132.1 GCA_030640985.1 Chromatiales bacterium | reverse complement strand
GATCACGTTCAACCTTCTCGGCATGAGCCTTTTGAGCCAGTAGCTTGGCTTCATTAACCGGTTCTGCAGTACCTTTTTTAACCTTATTCTTTTTACCCAGGTACTTTCCCTGCTTGGCTTTCCTGGCCTTTTTTTCATCCACCAGACCACTCTTTTTAAGCTGTTCGAAAAGGGAATTCCCCATAAGATTACTCCATACGTGATACCTTAATAATGCGGCAGTTGTCACTTAATATATTATTATCTCAACAAAGTCAGCATACATATGCTACTAACACCAATAAAAATAACACTGGGGTTACTTTACTGAAAGAGTTTTTAATTTCCGCTCCAGGATAAAACATGAAAATGGAACAACTGATACTAACAAGGTCAACAACCAGAAGGCTATAGACCAGTTATACTTATGACTCACCATAAGCGATAGTACGAAATATAGCATCCAAAGAACCCCATGAGTTATACCCACAGGAAAAATAACATCGAAGTAGCCAAAGTAATATTTAGCAGGCATTGCTATAAGAAGAAGTGCAATAAGTGAAACACCCTCAATAAAACTTACTGTTCTAAACGTTTTAAGCATTTTCTCTCCAATAATTCACGTTCTAACAACTTACTAAAATATCACTAATAATAGACGAATAATCAATCAAGTAATGTAAGGACTCATAATTAATTACGATAATTTTAAGTACTATTTCACACCAAGCCATATCATGTGCTTTCCACCACCATGACGACCACGGGCACGCACCCGAATTTCGTCCACCTTGAAACCTGAACGCTCCAACCGTTTACTGAAGGCATGATCGGGGCTAATCGACCAGACGCCAAATATCCCTCCTGGACTAAGTGCCGCGTATGCAGCGCTTAGTCCGGTCGGACTGTATAGGCTGTCATTCTCCTTGCGGGTTAACCCCTCTGGACCGTTGTCTACATCCAGTAGTATCGCATCATAAGCAGCCTGTTCCGAGCGGATAAGCTGACCAACATCACCCTCATAAACCGTCACTCTTGGGTCAGCCAGCGGATGCCTGGCAAGTTCCGCCAACGCTCCCCGGTTCCATGTCACGACTGCTGGCACTAATTCTGCCACCATCAGCTCGGCCTCCGGACCAAGCTGCTGTAATGCTGCAGCCAGGGTATAGCCCATCCCCAACCCGCCGATCAATACCCGTGGTTGAGCATTATCAGAAATCCGCTGACAGGCCAGCTCTGCGAGAGCATCCTCCGACCCGTGAACACGGCTATTCATCAATTCAGAATAACCCGCCTTGATGGAAAACTCGTCCCCACGGCGGTAGAGGCGCAACTCAGCACCCTCTCCAGGAACGGCGGCACTATCAAGTAATTCCCAGGCTCTCATTTTACTCTCGAGTAGGTCTCAGTTAGAGCTCATAACGTAAGCAACGCTATAGACTACAACAGGATTGAATATACAAAATAATCGGGATAGATAAATGATGTGAACAAGAACGGTTAACACATGTTCAGTCTTTGTCTGGTTTGCTATCGATTATGGATTTAAGATCCGCAAAGGGATTAAATGTAGCTGTATCGCTATTACCGTTACCGGTGGAGGTATTACCCTGATGTGCCTCTAGCTGCCGTTGGTGTTCATTGTCATGGCAATACAAACACAATAGTTCCCAGTTGCTGCCATCCGTGGGATTATTGTCATGATTGTGATCACGATGGTGGACGGTTAACTCATTCCTGTTCGTATGAGTAAACTCACGGCTGCAACGACCACAAATATGCGGGTACATTTTCATCGCCCGTTCGCGATAACCTTGATCGCGGGTATCACGGGCGCGCCATGATTCGCTTACCAGCTTATCTAATTTATCGTTATCTGGGCTCATTCAGCCTGACCACCTGCTTCTTCGACAATGGCTTTACTGATCTCCGCATACTTTTCCAGAGTCTCACGTTCGACAATTGGATCAGCCGCAGAGATAAAACGACGGATCTCATCGACGGCTTCCTCATGTCGGCCCTGCGCCATCAGGGAATTAAACAATGCTATAGAAACCTGGCCTAACTTTGGCTCGGCCAGTACTAATCGCTCGAACACCATCTCCGCTTCAGCAAACTTTTTCTCATAGAAATAAGCACCGCCAAGCATCATCAGTACTGTCTGATTATTAGGCTCTTCTTTAAGCACCTCAAGCAAGATAACCCTGGCCTTATCACTGTCATTACTCTCTAATAGAGATTTAGCTTCCTCTAGTCTATCTTTATTACTATTCATAATTACATTAATCACTACTTTTTATTTAAATAACCAGGAAATGTATCTACAGTATTTCCGCACAGAAAAATGGGGATATAGACAATACGTTGTCGCGCTACTGTGCCAATTTAACCTTAAATAAACCTACTTCAACAGAGCTTACCGTCACCCGTTGGCCAGCAGCAATATTGTCTACACCAGCATCCTTGTCAATCCCCACCTTCCAGGCAATGCCCGAATAATGCGTAGCGCCCGGTTTAGTAACAGTAATATCATTATCCAGCACCCACTCATACCCAATAAAATCACTACTATTATCTTTTTCCACAGGCCGATCACCCTGTAGATTTTTTAATGGCTTCCATAGTAGTGAAGTAATAACACCCGAACTGATACCCGTGGAGGAAACACCTGCAATCCAGGTTTCAGGTAACAAACCAACACTCATTAACAGGCCCGTCACAAGTGCACCCAAACCACCAAACAAAAATATGCCTGTGGTAAAACCGGTAATGACCTCAATAGCCAGCATTATGAAACCGACCACCAGCCAAAATTCGGCATGATGATTGGCGATATAATCAACAATCATGTTTCACCTCAGTATTATGATTCTGTTTTATTGCTTTTTAATTTATTAATAATAGTCATAGCCTCTGCCACCACTGTTGCAGCATTACTATTATCATCAGGCAACAACACCACCGTAGAATCTTTTGCAATGGCATGCTTTGCTTCAATCGCACTGGTCGCAAGATCCAGTTGGATCGCTTTTTGACCCTCATTGGTATTTGCAACCCTACCCACGGTCTCCAGAGCTTGTGCATTTGCATCAGCCACAGCGACAATGGCCTTTGCCTCTCCTTCTGCACGTAATATTTGTTCTGCCTTATCTGCTTCAGCAGCCAGGACCTGTGCCCGTTTATCACCTTCCGCTATATTAATCGCCGACTGACGCTCGCCCTCCGACTCCAGAATGGTGGCACGCTTTTCACGTTCGGCTTTCATCTGCCGCTCCATTGCTTCGAGAATAGTACGTGGTGGTTCAATATCCTTAATTTCATAACGCATCACCTGAACACCCCAGGGCTCTGAAGCCGTGTTAATCGCATTTACGATATTCACATTCAGGCTCTCACGCTCTTCAAAGGTTTTATCCAGGTCAATTTTACCGATCTCACTACGCATGGTTGTTTGCGCCAACTGGCTTACCGCATACACATAATTATCCACGCCATAGGAAGCCTTGTAAGGGTCGAGTAATTTAAGATAAAGAACACCATCCACCACCAGTGAAATATTATCTTTGGTAATAGCAGCCTGACTAGGTACATCAAAGGCATGCTCTTTCAGTGATTGGTTATAAGCTACTTTGTCGATAAAGGGGAACAGTATATTCAGACCTGCAACCATGGTTTTATTGTATTTACCAAACCGTTCAACCACATATGCATGATTCTGTGGCACAAATTTAACCGAAGACTTGATCACAATAAAAATCAAAATTGCCAAGCCTGTCCAGAAGTTAAAAATCACACCCATAAGTCCACTATCCATAACATTTCATCCTCGTTATATTGATTAAAAGTACACATGGCTACTTATTAGTCACGCATTACATATCAAATACTGTTTATTTGCTCATCTATATTTTTACTCACACAATTATTTATCCAACACCATACGTTACCACCAGGCTATATTCTTCACCCGGACTGATCGTAACAGTATCTTCTGCCGCATTGGCGGACTCAACACACAACATTTTCAGGTAGCCGTCTTGCCCCAGATCACCCATTTTCTCCGCAACCACCTGCCAGGGATTCCAGACGATCGTAGATTGACTGCCTTGTTTGGTAATACTAACTTTTCTTTTTTTGTCATCGATAACAATATCATCAGCAGTTTGTAAATACACCCGGTCCACCTCTTCCCCAATAACAACTGGCCCATCCTGGATTTTACGTTTAAAACCATCGGTCTTGTCGAGATAATCCCTGTCCTCCAGACCATAAACGCTAGTATGGCGGACATCATCAACAGCAAAATAGGTATGCAAGGCCTGACCGATAGTGATTACCTCCTCACTATGATTAAGTGTAGTCAACGTCATTATTAATGTTTTACCAATCGTCAGACAAAACTCCACTACCGTTGCCAGCGGCCACATCGATTGAATACTGTCATTCATCTGGCGAGTATCAAGCCTGAAGGTAATTTGTGTTTCCCCGCTAGCCAGGGGCTGCGTATCAATCACCTGCCACAAACTCGTGCGCGCAAAGCCGTGTGCCGGATAAGCGGCATCCGCCGCATGCGCGCCAAACCAGGGCCAGCAGATCGGGATACCACCGCGTACCGACTTACCTGGCGCAAAACTCGCGTCCCTGGACAACCAGATCACCTCGTCCTCACCAGCAGGCACCCAGCTCAGCACCTGCGCACCTTGCAAGCTTATAGTGGCGCTCGCCTGATCATTTTGAATTTCAACCACCGGGATATCATTCTCACCAGCTTTGAAACACAAGCTGTGATTACCTTGTTTAAATGAAAAGGTGTCATTTAATTGTGCAACATTGCTTATAGTCATCTGTTATTTACCATCTGTAAGAGGGTTTAGCCAAACTAACCGGGGACTATTCATACCCTGGTTCACTCAAAGTACCTGCTCAAACCTCATTATCTACAATTATTCCCTTTAATATCAATGCCTTGGTATGTTTTACACTGACATTAAGAACTAACAATGTCTTTCATTATATCTGTGTACATCATAGATATAATGAAAAATTATTGATCTTCAACCCATATAAGCACATCAAGCATTATGGCCATATTTAGACCCGGTGTCTTCTGAGTAGTATCTTCTTGCTCGCATCGAAACACTAAACCCATTAAAATTTGTCCCTGTCAGGAACCACGAAAAACCTTCATATAGACTAAAACGAGTTATTAAAAATGAAAAACCTCTGGAATGAACAAGAAGCCAAACAATTTAGCGGCGATCTGAACCTGCGAGTATATACCTCGCGCCTTCTTGGGCGTGACAAATCACTGGTGCTTCATGGAGGGGGCAATACCTCGGTCAAAATTATAGAGAAAAATATTCTGGGTGAAGAAGAGACCATCCTCTATGTCAAAGGCAGCGGCTGGGATCTGGAGACTATTGAGGCGGCCGGCTTATCTCCTGTGCGCCTGTCCCACTTGCTTAAACTGTCTGAACTGGATGCCCTTCCAGATCCGCAGATGGTAAATGAGCTCAAAACACACATGACAGTAGCCTCTGCGCCTACGCCTTCCGTTGAAGCGATCCTGCATGCGACTCTGCCATTTAAATATGTCGACCACACGCACGCGGATGCCATTGTGTCGATTACAAATACGGCCAATGGTCAACAACGCATTGAAGAGATCTACGGTGACAGCGTTGTCGTCATCCCCTATGTGATGCCCGGTTTTGATCTGGCCCGAATATGCGCCGAGCGCTTCAAGAAATACGCCAATGAAAATACCATCGGCATGGTACTAATGAACCACGGGATCTTTTCTTTTGCTGAAACGGCAAAGGAATCGTACGATCGCATGATTGACCTGGTTGGTCGTGCCGAAGAATACCTTAACTCTCAACAGGCATGGGAGTTACCCGCACCCGGCGCAATTGAGTCCTCAGCAGTAAACAGTGTGGAGATAGCCTCCCTGCGCCGGGATATTTCCGAAGCAGCTGGCTGTCCGATGCTAATGACCAGCAGCGACGAATCCCGTGGCCTGGATTTCGCTCGCCGCAATGACATCAGCACAATTTCACAGCAAGGCCCGGCTACACCAGATCATGTAATACGTACCAAACGCCTGCCGATGCTCGGTCGCGATGTTGCGGCCTATGTTAAGGAATATCAGCAATACTTTGACGATCTTGCACCCCAGGCCAAAGAGAAAAAAACAATCCTGGATCGGGCACCTCGTGTTGTCCTTGACCCTGACCTTGGCCTCTGTTGTGTAGGTCGTAGTGCCAAAGATGCTGCAATCATCAATGATATTTACCAGCACACCATGGACGTTATTCTACGAGCTACCACACTGGGCGGCTTCCGGGCCCTGCCCGCCAGGGATATTTTTGATGTGGAATACTGGGATCTGGAACAGGCCAAACTAAAAAAAGGTGGCCAGCCACCACCGTTTGCAGGCGAGATAGCCCTGGTAACGGGTGCAGCCTCTGGTATCGGCAAAGCCACGGTCTCATCTTTATTGCAACGAGGTGCAGCCGTCATCGGACTGGACCTTGATCCTGCCATTGAGTCACTGCATGAGCGCAAGGACTACTTTGGTATCTGTTGCGATATATCTGATGAACAACAGCTGGAAGCGGCTATCACTCAAGGCGTTAGACACTTTGGTGGCCTGGACATATTGGTCCTCAATGCGGGGATTTTTCCCGCCAGCAAACGTATCCATGAGTTAAGCAGCGAGATCTGGCGTAAAACCCTGAACATTAATCTGGATGCCAATCTGGTACTCATGCGTACGGCACACCCCCTGCTCAAGCTTGCACCGTCTGGTGGGCGGGTCGTGATCATTGGCTCGAAAAATGTCACGGCACCTGGCCCCGGCGCTGCAGCTTACTCGGCTTCCAAGGCTGCCCTTAATCAACTGGCACGAGTGGCAGCCCTGGAGTGGGGGCCGGATAATATTCGGATCAATACCGTACACCCCGATTGCGTATTTGATACCGCCATCTGGACGGATGAAGTACTCCAGGCGCGCGCCAGGAACTACGGCCTGACGGTGGAAGAATACAAGAAGAAAAACATTATGAAGGTGGAAGTGACCAGCCACGATGTTGCCGAACTGGTAACGGAAATGTGTGGACCACTTTTCGCCAAAACCACCGGAGCACAACTACCCATTGATGGTGGTAATGAGCGCGTCATTTAAGATTAAAAAAGCGTTCATCAGGCTAACTCAAATGGCCCACCACACTGCTGAATAAACATTGCCGTGACTGTATCCATGGTTTGAATATGGCCGATAAACCACTCGGGGACGGTCTGGAAGGTATAGTTTTTCAGGCGTACCACATCGCCAGCATCACGCCAGGCATCCATCTCTCCCTGCATCTCGGCCAACACCCGCTCGTGCTCTCCGTGGTGAACAGGATAAGCAGGAAACCCAAAGTGCTCCATCTGTGCATTCTCCCGGGAAAAATGTTCAACGCAGTGATTATGCAAAGATTGCAGTGTATCGCTGATAGCCTGCGTATCGGCTGTGCCAGCCTCGGCGGTATCCAGCAGCGCCATCAATGCATTGGTAATATTAGTCGCCTCTTCATGATCACTGTTCATGAAATCAAGGGCCACCTTTGGTACATCATCAAAATTCAACATAACCCGCCTCACAAACACAGAAAAATCCGTTATCCCAAAGTGACAAAATTTGCTTAATAATTCGCTGCTACCTCGGCATTTACCAGGTCGCGTAATTGCTCATAGCCAAAGCTGGGCAATGGCTTACCATTAACGAAGAAGGTCGGAGTTTTGTTTGCCCCCAGGCGAGCACCATCGGCAAGATCTTGATCTATGACTTTTCGAATGGCAGGGTCTGTCATGTCCATTTGCAAACTCGCAATATCAAAGCCGTTACGCTGCAGGACATCCCAAAAAGCCTGAGGGTCAGGTTTGTGATGCGAGGCCCACGTGGACTGGGTTTCAAACATAAGATCTAACACCTGTTTGAACTTACGTTGTTTTCTAGCGGCTTCAAGAATCGCGACCATGTAGTCTGATCCCTGATGAAATGGTGCGTACCGAATTACCAGCTTTACTTTACCTCTGTTTTTACTCATAAGATCTTTTACAAAGGGATGAAAATGTTTACAGGTTTCACAGGCGGGATCCATGAATTCAACGATGGTCACTTTTGCCTTGGGGTTACCTGTTCTGAATGAATGCGGCTTTATCAGGGCATCTGCATTATCTTTTACCAGACCTTGCTGACTTTGGTTTTGTTGTGAAGTATAGAGAAAAGTACCTATAGCAAAGGCCCCTACAATTAGCACTACCGCGATTATTACTAAATTAGTTTGTTTCATTTTTGCATCCTGTTACGGGTTATCAACAACAAAGTAATCATGACTATATAAGAAGCTAGAGAAAGCAGTGGAATTGGCAAGAAGCCAAATAGCACCATACTGTCATCGGCGCAGGACACCCCCTGGCTACAGGGCTGGAGGTTTTCCGGGATAAAGCCAAAAAATAACAGGCAATGATACACGGTGAAAAGCAAACCAATTACGGCAATGGGCAAGGCGTATCTCACCACATTTTTATCCAGTGGAAAAAGTCCGACCAGCAGTATGATAACCAGGGGAAACATGAAGATGCGTTGGTACCAGCACAACACACAAGGTACCAAATCCATCACTTCACTAAAAAACAGACTACCGAGGGTCGATATGGTTGCCATCAGCCAACAACCGAAAATCAGTAGCCAATCAGTATTAATAATTTGTCTCTGCTGGTTCATATTCAGGCTAAACCCTGTCACTCAACATAAAGTAGCGGTCATTATACACCAGGCGGCATCACAATAGCCTTCTCATAGGCATGGCGATGGCTGATCACACCGCTGGCCAGGAATACATCCAGTAAATTCTCGTAAGAAGTTTTTGAAATCACTGCATCATTCTCCCAGCAACCTAACTGCTGATACGCTTTTACCGTTTGAATTAGCACCTTTTGGTCAATACCTGGAAAATAGTTCGCCTCAAACTCGCGTGCAGCAATTTCTTCCGCTGGTGCATTGATCACATAGGCCTGGGATCTTCGATAGGCACGCATAAACGCCTGGGCCATATCAGTATCAAGCCACTGCCCTGAAGCACACAAACTACTAAATGCGACAGGTCCCACGGCATCGCCGACTGCCGCCACAACGTACCCCACACCATCCTGTTCCAGTTGCTGTGGCGCTGGCCCCTGCTGATGCACGTAATCCCCTACTCCTTCACGAAATGCCCTATCAATGGCATTCACATCCCCGGCGTCAATCACTTCAAAGTCATCAAACGTACAGCCATGCCGATGCAAGCCATATTTCAGCATCGCCAGTGGCTGAAAAAAGTGATCCACTAACACTTTTCTACCGCGAAGTTTCTGCCAGTTAAAGTCAGGATCAGATTCACGGGCAGCAATAAAAAAACCATCCCGTGCATTAATCTTGGCAAAGTGAACAATACTCACTTCATTACCATGTTCTAATTCAGTAAATGATGTAGCCACCGCAGACTGCGCAACATGACACGTGCCTCGGTTAATGTTGTCCACTACCGTATTATCTGGCGTAGCAACCTCATAATTCGGCTCCAGACCCTCATCGCGCAAAAACCCACCGGCTATCGTCAAGAGTAATGGGCTGTAAAATACCGAGTGACGCAAGGCCATG
>DAOWII010000147.1 GCA_030640985.1 Chromatiales bacterium | reverse complement strand
TCCAGCGGCAGCTCGGGCAACACAGACTCAATCTCTTCTAATAAGACATCGGTCTTCGTGTTATCGATGATAACCGTCGTTACAGCTGTTTTAATGTCCTGCTCATGACTCTGCTTCAAGTTCTGTTCAGATATAGGGTCATCTTCGGCAACGACATTCATACCAGGCTCAATGCTGGTAACAACTTCAGGAAGCAAGGCTCTCATTTCCTCACGTTGGGCCATCCACCAAACGAACAACATTACCCCTAAACCAATCACCAACAAATAAGTCACTATGCGTATAGGAAGATCCGAGGCCTTTGCCTCTGTTTTCAGACTCGTCGCCGCGATCAGTGATGGAGATTGCTCACCCACACAACGGGTATAAGATTCGATAATATCGTTCTCGGGAAGCCCCAACAAACGTGCATAATTTCTTAGATACCCCCCCACAAAAGTTGGTGGTGGCAGCTTGTCATAGTCATCCTGTTCCAAAGCATTAATGAGCTCCACCTTGAGACACAACTGGGTCGCCACCTCTTCCACACTTAGGCCCTTGCCCACACGTGCCTCATGCAAACGTCTTCCAGGGCAGGGCGGCATTTCCTGAGACAGGAGAGGTTCATCAAGTGATTGCTCTTGAATATCTTCAGTCATTATTTTTCTGAATCAAGATATAGCTTTGCCTCATTAGACTCAGGGAACGTCCCCTTCAGCAACATGCCATAACTAGATACTGCATTTTTGTCATTTAAAATACGTTCAATCCGTATACCAATCCACAGGCTTTGCGGTGTCTGTGTTGCCACATTCAGATAACGCTGTAAAAATTCCCGGCCTTTTAGTGCACGACCATGATAAAGACTAATCTCCGCCATACCCATCAAGGATTTAGGTAAGGTTGGGTCAAGCCGCAGTGCCTCACGGAAATATTTCTCAGCCGTTGCTGACACCTTTCTTTTATTTTCACCCTGGCATAACGCCATATTTTCAAAGGTCTTGGCACGGTGAGAATACACTGGATCTTTCAAAACTTTCCGGAACTGCTTCTCAGCTTTACGATAACGCTTCTCACCACAAAGAAACACCCCATAATTATTTGCCAGATCTACATTATCGGGGGACAGTTTCGAAGCACGACGATAATGTTTATCTGCATCATTCACCTCATCCAAACGACGATACAACTCGGCAATATAATGATGTGCAGAGCCAGAATTTGAATCGTACTCCAGTGCCCGATTTAGTTTTTCCATGGCACGCGCATAATTACCATTAAGCATGTACTGCAGGCCCAGGCTTGCATTGGCCTCGGCAGACTTCTTCTTGTTAACCTCTTTAAAGAGCGGCGTTGTCTGTGTTGTACACGCAGACAGACCTGTCAATAATACAAGGATAGTAAGTAAAAAACCTGTTCGAATCATATTGCCATCCTTCTTTATTAGGGCATTTGTATTACGGCAGCAGCACGTTCACTACGCCGGGTACGATCGGTTATTTTTCCTGCCAATTGTCCGCAAGCGGCATCAATATCATCACCACGAGTCTTGCGTGTGACGGTAATCAGATTGGCCTTCATCAGGATATCGCGAAAACGATCAATACGCTCCTGACTGGAACACTGATACGAAGTATTGGGAAATGGGTTAAAAGGAATCAGGTTCATCTTAGCGGGTACACCACGCAATATCTTAAGCAAGGCCCGCGCATGAGCCGGCGTATCGTTGATGCCTTCCAGCATCACATATTCAAAGGTCACCCGCCGACGGGGATGCCCTTCCACATAACGTTTACAGGCCTCCAGTAATTCCGCAATGGGGTACTTTTGATTAATGGGTACCAACTCGTCTCTTAATTTATCATCGGGCGCATGCAGGGACACAGCCAGACTAACATCATGCACCTCACGCAAACGGTCAATGGCGGGCACAACACCTGATGTACTTAAGGTAACGCGACGCTTGGACATACCAAACGCCATATCATCAAGCATCAGGTCAATGGCTTTAACCACAGGGTCAAAGTTAAGCAAGGGCTCACCCATCCCCATGAACACCACATTGGTGATTTTGCGTTTTGCCGGGTTTTCAGGCAGCCCCAGTAAACGATTCGCCAGAACGACTTGTCCGATGATCTCTGCAACACCCAGGTTACGATTAAAGCCCTGCTGTGCCGTCGAGCAAAACGTGCAGTTCAGTGAACACCCTACCTGGGATGAAATACACAGAGTGCCTCGATCTGTTTCGGGGATAAACACCATCTCGACGCTATTAACGCTGTCGACGCGCAACAGCCACTTACGCGTACCATCCTGAGAGGGTTGATCGACAACCACTTCAGGCAAACGTATTTCGGCGCTCTCTTTAAGGCTGGTACGTAGACTCTTACTCAGGTTGAGCATGGCATCGAAATCATCCACCCCATGATGGTAGATCCATTTCATTACCTGAGAAGCACGAAAGGCCTTCTCCCCCAGTTGGGTAAAGAAGGCCTCCATATCCTGCTTGTTCAAATCCAGCAGATTAGTCTTGAGTGGCGCATCAGACATAAGCGGCCTCTACAATACCTGTCGCTAAATTAACGTGTGCGTGGGCAGACTTCATCATCACCAAAGAAATACGCGATCTCACGCTTGGCACTCTCGGGAGCGTCAGAACCGTGTACCGCATTCTCATCAATGGATGAAGCAAAATCGGCACGAATAGTACCAGCATCGGCTTCCGCCGGATTAGTCGCACCCATGAGATCGCGGTTCTTAAGAACGGCACCTTCACCTTCAAGTACCTGAACCATTACTGGACCAGAAGTCATGAAAGCCACCAGATCATTGAAAAAAGGACGCTCACTGTGCTCAGCGTAGAAGCCTTCAGCCTTTTCCTTACTCAGGTGCAACATCTTGGAAGCGACAATCGTCAGGCCAGCGCTTTCAAAACGGCTGTAGATTTTGCCAATGATGTTCTTGGCAACAGCATCGGGTTTTACAATAGAAAAGGTACGTTCAACAGCCATGGAAATTCTCCGTTAGATATATAAACTGGTTAGCCAGATGTCTGTTTCTGTCAGCCACC
>DAOWII010000056.1 GCA_030640985.1 Chromatiales bacterium | reverse complement strand
TCTCATAATTCGAACACTAATATTAATAACATTCTTATCACCTGGAAAGATACCACTGACTGGTCTTGCGAATGCCAGTATCAAAAGTTTCTACCGGCTTCCAACCCAGTTCAATTGTAATCCTTTCGATATCAATCGCGTAGCGCCAGTCATGTCCGGGTCGATCGGTCACGAAACTTCCGAAAAATCATCGACATACAGCATTTTGTAATCTTAGCATCTACGACACCAGTGATGCCAGCAACAAATACCAAGGGTGACTACCCTCTGATCACATTTTGATTCAATACTATTTATTGGTAACTAAAAATAAGTCAAGCAATAAAAAAGGCGTAGCCCGAATAGGCTACGCCTGCTTTAAAGTACAAATAACCGGAGCTTTTTACTTTAGATCGTCTTCACCCACAGACAGATTTTGAAGATTTTTCTCGATTGTTCTAAGCCCGATCCCCCTCACCTGTGCTAAATCAGTCACCGACTTGAAAGGGCCATACTCTTCCCTGTAAGCGATAATAGCAACAGCCTTCTTCGTACCCACACCCTTGATGGACGCAGCCAGAGTTGTCGCATCCGCCGTATTAATGTTAACGGGTTCTGCCAGAGAGAATCCGGAAAAGAGCAAGAAAGTAAATAAAAACAGAACATTACGTAGATTTTTCATGATTAGCATTCCTTTGTCCATTATTGTTTGATGTATGTGAAGTCCTCTATGACTCCACTACCCAACGATAGTATCTACAAACACAGCAGGTCAAGTCATCAACCGTAAGAGATTTCTGAAAGTTATGTAGGTAGATTTAAGAACCAGACAAGCAAGGCTATTGTGGCGGCGAAACCAAAAGACTACGTGACTTCTCTACACATTGAAGGGTTTCAGTTCTGCTTCAATAGCCGTTAACGCACCCATAGGATCATCCGCAGCGGTAATAGGTCGACCAATAACCAGATAGTCTGAACCGATCTGAACCGCTTCTGCCGGTGTCATGACCCGCGTCTGGTCACCTTTTTGCGCCCAATCAGGTCGAATTCCGGGAGTAATCAGTTTAAAATCAGCACCGAGGTTTTGTCTTAGCATAGCGACTTCTCTAGGAGAACAAACAACACCATCTAACCCTGACTCTCGAGTTAGACTGGCCAGGTGACGCACGTTGTCTTCCGGGCTACCCGTTAGTCCCACTTCGCTAATATCCCTCTCCCCCATGCTCGTCAGCACAGTTACCGCAATCAATAAAGGACGATCAGATATTTTTTCCAGAGCCTCTCTGGCTGTTTCCATCATTTTACGACCACCCAGTGCATGAACATTAACCATCCATACACCCAAATCCGCTGCTGCCCGACAGGCCTGAGCCACGGTATTGGGGATATCATGAAATTTCAGATCAAGGAAAACCTCATAGCCAAGCTTTGACAATTGCTCAACCACCTGCGGTCCACCACGGGTAAACAGCTCTTTCCCCACCTTCAAGCGACAACGTTCAGGGTCAAGCTGCTGGACAAATCGAATGGCCTCTGCCGAATCGGCATAATCCAGTGCAATAATAATTCTGGAGTCGGTAGTCATAAATACTCACATCAAATCAAGACGATAATTGGCAAATTATACCGCATTTTATTAGGGAACCTCATACCTGAAAACAATAGCTTCAGGTAATCAGCTCTGAGACAACTGAGTAGCCATTTCTTCAGCTCGGCTAAACACTTTTCCTCCATCTTCTATGAGCTGGATTTGGAAATCACTGTAGTCCCCACCCCGATGCAGCTTAAACCCGGCCAAATAACCAAACTTATCCCATTGAGTTGATTCAGCTGAAACGCCCGCCAACTCGGATAACTTCCTGCCCATGATTTCACTCTCCTGTACCTCTAACTTCCTATCATGTTTCAACCATGCCTGATAAAATCCATCATCAACCTGCACAACAACTGCGGGTTCCAGGCCATTAAGTGTCATAGTATTTACCTGTTCATAGGTCAATCTATCCAGCAAAGTCATACCATGTACACCGTGAGGCCTGACCATAATGTGCTTACCATCCTGGTTCTCTTCCCATAGCCATTGCATGCTCTCCTTAATTTGTTCCAGTATGGGATAATCAGAAACGGTAAGGTTGCCAGTTTTTATATCCAAAAGAGCCAAATCAAAATGGGCGACGCCCATAGCCCGTAAATGACGCTCAACAATCATCTGGTGTCTAAATACATCTATCATCATTGCCCCTCAAAGTAATCTCCTGAAATACGAATAATAGAAATCATTATAATCACAAGGACTATGCGTCATAGTTCTGTAAATAATGGACACTAAACAAGTGTTCATCATCAGTCCATACCCGTTCCACGTCAAACCCGGCCATACGTGCCAATTCATGAAACTCATCAATACTATATTTGTAGGAGTTTTCGGTGTGGATGTGCTCGCCATTCGTCAGGACAAAACTCTCCTCCCCTAACGTGACCTCATGTCCCCGTTCACAAACCAGGTGCATTTCAACCCGACCTTCACTTTCATTATAGAAAGCCTTATGTTTAAAATTTTCCAAATTAAAGTCTGTATTAAGTTCCCGGTTAATTCTCCCCAGAAGGTTAAGGTTAAAGTCTGCAGTTAAGCCTTGCGCATCATTATAAGCCGCGTTCAATACCTTTGCTGGTTTTTTCATATCGACACCAATCAATAAGCCACCTTGATTGCCAACCAGACGGGCAATACTTCTCATAAAATTTACTGCCTGAGATGGCTCAAAATTACCAATGGTTGAACCCGGGAAAAATGCCAGCCGATGAGGTTCATCAGGCATATCCGGGATTTTATTCAGCTGAGTAAAGTCGGCACAAACAGCACTAAGTTCCAGCCAGTCATACTCATTGACCAGTGCCTGTGCTGCTTTTAATAAATGATCATGGCAAATTTCCATGGGCATGTAGATACTGGGTTTCAGATCCTGTAATAGCAGCCGCACCTTCTGACAACTACCACTCCCCGGTTCGATAAGCAGGCAACCTTCACCCACGATTTCGGAAATCTCACCTGCATAACGACGCAGAATCTGCTTCTCGATACGAGTCGGGTAATACTCCGGGGTTTCACAGATGGCATCAAAAAGTTGTGACCCACGAGCATCATAAAAGAACTTGGGGGCGATAGCCTTTGGACTGGACTGTAGGCCTCTGAGTACTTCCTGATGCAGACTGGCCGGTGTGGGATGTGCATCGTATATTTGCACATTCATAATGAGTCTCCCAGACGTATACCCGAAAATTGCCAGCGATCACCAGGATAAAAGAAGTTACGATAACTGGCACGAATATGATCATCCGGAGTGACGCAGGAACCACCGCGTAATACTATCTGGTTGCACATGAACTTGCCGTTATATTCACCGAGGGGCCCTTTCACACGGCGATAGCCTGGATACGCCACATATGGGCTTTGAGTCCATTCCCACACATCACCAAACAGTTGTTGCGGGATACTTTTATCACCATCAGTAACAACTGGTTGCAAATAACCGGCATTCCGCAAATTCCCCTGTACATGAGAGCGCCCAGTCACCACCTCCCACTCAGACTCCAGCGGCAAGCGTTTGCCCGCCCAGCGAGCATAGGCCTCTGCCTCATAAAAACTAACATGGCAAACCGGTGCCTCGAGATTAACCGCGAGCATCCCCCCCAACGTCATATGCCACCAGTGCCCATCAACCTGTTCCCAGTAGAGTGGCGCCTGCCAGGCTTTATTGCATACCATCGCCCATCCGTCGGACAGCCATAATTCTGGCCGCTGATAGCCACCATCATCCATAAAGGCGAGGAATTCCCCATTGGTCACAAGGCGAGAGGCCAACTTGCAACCCTCTAGTAGCACTTGATGTCGGGGAGTTTCATTATCATAGGCAAAGTCCTGTCCCTCATGACCGACATCGGCCAGCCCCTCCTGACAGTCAAACCATTTCAACTCAGGGGCCAGTTTGTTTTTCCCCTCCTTCGCCTGCTGATAAACCGGCCGCATGGGGTTCACACTGAAATTATGTTTAATATCTGTAAGTAACAACTCCTGATGCTGTTGTTCATGATTTAAACCCAGAATTACCCGTGCAGAAAGTTCCTGCCAATGCTGCTCATCCACGCCTTCCAGTAACTGCACCATGGCGGCGTCCACGTAATTGCGATAAGCATAAATCTCCTCTATCGTTGGACGAGACAACAATCCCCGCTGTGAGCGGGAAAACTGCTCGCCCAGTGTGTCGTAATAGGAATTAAATAAATGAGCATAGTGAGGATTGAGCTCATGGTAGTCGGGCAGATAGACCTTAAGCAGAAGGGTCTCGAAAAACCAGCTGGTATGAGCAAGGTGCCATTTGGGAGGGCTGGTCTCGGTGATACTTTGAATAACGTAATCTTCGATAGCAAGCGGCTGGCATAACTGTTCACTCTGCTGCCGGATTTGCCGATAGCGAGCAAGTAAAGCCGCGCGCCCCCCATCATTCAGGTACACAACTGCTGCTTGAGCAAGGCTTATATCTTCCATCCGCTCCCCCGATTATATGTATCGTTATGCAACCACTATATCGAGGGATGATGTAAATTTCAAAATTGAAATGATGTCAGGGGGCAACTATGATGTATTTCTGGAAAAGAGCTGCAACAGAGCTGCGGCCTTGTCAAAGCTCTCCTGGTACTCTGCTTCCATTTCTGAATCATGGACAATGCCACCACCGGCAGCAAAATGCATCTTATTAGCTGTTTTCACCAGGGTGCGGATAGAAATATTGGTTTGCATGTTTCCATCACAACCAAGATAACCAATACTGCCGCAATACACTCCTCGCCGCAGAGGTTCCAGTTCTTCAATAATCTCCATAGCCCTTACCTTGGGTGCGCCGGTAATGGAGCCGCCAGGGAAACATCCCCGCAACAGATCAATGCTATCTTTATCCGCACTCAACTGGCCACGAATGGTACTCACCAGATGATGCACTCGGGCATAACTTTCCACCTCAAACAACGCGGGCACATCAACACTTCCAGGCACACAATTCTTGCCCAGATCATTACGCAGCAGATCGACAATCATCAAATTCTCGGCCCTGTCCTTGGCACTACTTCTTAATTCATTTGCCATAGCAACATCGAGGGATTTATTCTCCACTCTGGGGCGCGTACCTTTAATAGGGCGTGTTTCAACATGGCCATCATGAGACTTGAGAAAGGTCTCGGGAGAAGAACTTAATATCTGGGCAAAGGGTAGATTGAGATAGGCGCTGTAAGGAGCTGGATTAATTTCTCTGAGTTGTTGATAAGCCAGCCATGAATCCCCTTCCACGGTCACCGAAAATTGCTGAGCGAAATTAACCTGATAACAATCGCCTTCACGGATATATTCCTTAATGCGTTTAAAGGCAGAGGCATACTGAATCTTATCCATATTCGCCCGCACTTCACCCTGGGCGCAGAAGGGAATGCGAGCCTTAGCCTTAGTCGACACAGATTCCGTAAATAACGCCACAAGCGCATCCCATTTTTCCCGGGTTGCAGGAGTACGTCCCAGCCCAGCCAGGCAGCTACGCTTCTTCTGATGATCGACAATTACTGCCCAGTCATAAATTCCCACTGCCATCTCGGGGAGTTGTTCCATATTTTTGGCTAACACTGGCAGCTGCTCGATTCTACGCGCCAGATCATAGGAAAAATAACCAACGGCCCCTGATATAAATGGTAAATCGCTGCCAGTTGAAACCTCAGGACCCAGCACCTGCCGCAATAAACTGAACGGTTCTTCTGTTGAATTCTCGATCTTTCCCTGGGTGCAGATTTCCGTCACATTGCCTCTTGTTACAAGAGTGCTTACAGGTTCTGCACATAAAATATCAAAACGCCCTTCCTGTGCCGAATCTTGTGCAAAGGCAGAGTTACTATCCAGGAACATAGCCCATGGACGATCAGCAATACATTCAAACAACCGGGAGCTGTCTTCCTGATAAGGCAATTCAGTCAGTAAAGGTGGGAGTGATGAATTCACGCTCTAGTAAACGAATGCTTGCACGAAAAAAAACTTCGCACCAATATTGATATCATTAGCCATTAAATTAACCTTAGGCTTTTTAACTATCTGACAGTCGCTTCCAGACACACTGGCCGTTACTGGCTTTATCGATGAGGTCCAAACGTTGATTATGTGCATTAACTTCTTCATCACTGGCATGAATAATCCGTAGCCCGGATGGTCGCTTTTCCAGGGGGTGATTAGTTAACTGTTGACCAGGTTTACTGTCCGCAGATACTCCACCTAAAGACAAATGAGTCTGGCCACCGGTCATGGCCAGGTAAACATCAGCAAGGATCTCTGCATCCAGTAGCGCACCATGCAGTTCACGACGACTATTATTTACATAGTAACGCTTGCACAAGGCATCCAGATTATTTTTCTGTCCCGGGTGGATTTCCCGGGCCATCTTCAGGGTATCCAGCACAGTGCAAAATCCATCCACCTTGCCATGTGTCGCTTCCATCAATTGCAATTCGTGATTGATAAAACCCACATCAAAAGGAGCATTATGGATAATAAGCTCTGCTCCCCGAATAAAATTAATAAAGTCCTCGGCAACATCAGCAAAATGTGGCTTATCGATGAGATCTTGCGTGCGAATACCATGTACCTCAGTGGCACCCTCGTCGATCTCTCTGTCAGGATTTAGAAACTGCTGATAGTGATTGCCAGTCAAACGTCGGTTAACCAGCTCGACACAGCCAATTTCAATAATGCGATGACCCGCAGAGGGCTCCAGGCCGGTGGTTTCTGTATCTAGAACAATTTGGCGCATTTGTGCCTCGCTTATCCTTCAGTAACAGACGACGTTGACATGCCTGAGAGCAATTCATCTATACCCTGATTAGCCAGGGCATCGGCACGTTCGTTTTCAGGGTGACCCGTATGGCCGCGAACCCAGTTCCATTCTACCTGGTGTGCCTGTATTGCCTTATCCAGACGCTGCCAGAGGTCAACATTTTTCACCGGTTTTTTGTTTGCTGTTTTCCAGCCGTTGCGTTTCCAGTTAGGCAACCACTTGGTAAGGCCATCCATCACATAACGCGAATCGGTGGTCAGATTGATCGGGCAGGCTCGACTCAGGCTTTCCAGTCCCATAATGGCCGCCATCAGCTCCATACGATTATTGGTTGTTTCGGGTTCCGCCCCACACAAGGTCTTTTCGTTATCTTTAAAACGCAGAAGTACGCCCCAGCCCCCTGGGCCTGGATTACCGCGGCAAGCACCGTCAGTAAAAATTTCTACCGTATGTTCACAAGAAGGTTCTGTCATTTTAATTAATCTTTAATCTATTTCACGTAAGGTGGGTTCAGTGACACTTCCCGGCACCAGGCGACCATTGG
>DAOWII010000033.1 GCA_030640985.1 Chromatiales bacterium | reverse complement strand
GGCAAGAGCCGCCAGGGCTGCAGTTTCTGTGCGAAGAATTCGCGGACCTAATCTTAGCCCCGTATAGCCTGCGCGTTTTGCCAGCTCTTGCTCTTCAGGTGCCAGACCTCCTTCGGGTCCAATCAGCAGGCTGATGGTGTTTTCCTTTTTCTGTGATATTAGCGATGTGTTGGCACGGTGATCCAGTATGAGTTTAAGGCCCTCTGATGCTGTGCTCAGGTATTGCTCAAGTTTAATGATGTCACTGACAACAGGTACTCGATTACGTCCGCACTGTTCACAGGCGCTGTTCACAATTGCCTGCCAGTGAGCCTGTCGTTTACTACTGCGTGTGGCATCCAGTTTTACAACAGTACGTTTGCTTATCACCGGTACAATACGGTTTACCCCAAGTTCAACGGCCTTTTGAATCGTATAGTCCATACGTTCACCACGAGATATTCCCTGAATGAGAGTTACATCAAGTGGTGACTCAAGTTCGTCAGGGCTGTGTTTGCCTACATGAATAGTCGCCTCGTGTTTGTCCGCATGAATAAGTGTGGCTTCATACTCTCCCCCCTGCCCATTGAAAATAACTAATGGGGCGCCTGGCTTTAGCCTGAGAACACGAACGATATGGGTTGCGGCACCAGAGTCAAGGTAAGTCTCGATTCCCGTGTGCAGAGTTATGTTCTGATAAATACGAGGGATGCGCATCTAGGAAATATACAAGGGATAGAATACAAGTTACAGGAGGAGAAAAGGGAAAAGATTAAAGCTTTTCTGCCTTTATAAATCCAGAGCCTTCCAGACGGTCTGTGTAGGCTCGGTGCGGTTCATGGTATAGAAATGTAATCCGGGAGCACCGGCTTCAAGCAGTCGTTGACTCAGTTCCGTGGTGACGTCCAGACCGTAGCTTCTAATTGAAGGAAGATCATCACCGAAGGCTTCAAGTCGTAAACGCAGCCAGCGGGGGATCTCTGCGCCGCAGAGATCTGAAAAACGAGCCAGTTGAACATAATTGGTGATTGGCATGATGCCTGGGATTATTGGGATATCAAGACCCATTGCTTCGCAGTTTTCGATAAAACGCAAATAAGCATCAATATTATAGAAGTATTGGGTAATGGCAGAATTTGCCCCGGCTTCAACCTTACGCTTGAAGTTATTTAGGTCCGCATTAGCATTAATGGCCTGAGGATGAAATTCAGGATAGGCCGCGACCTCAAGGTGAAAATGATTTCCAGTTTCACTACGGATAAACTCCACCAGTTCATTGGCATAACGGAATGCTCCTGCTTCACGCATTCCCGAGGGCATATCACCACGCAATGCGACAATGCGTTTTACACCCATCTCCTTATAGATATTTAGGAGTTCACGAATGGTCTCTTTGGTGGAACCAATGCAGGAAAGGTGCGGGGCAGCATCGAGACCTGTATCCAGTAAATTGCCAATGGTTTCTACCGTTCCCTCCTGGGTACTGCCTCCGGCACCAAAGGTAACAGAGGCGTAAGCAGGATTGAGCTTGGCCAATTCATTTGTAACGGTTGCAAGGTTTTCCTGCCCTTGTTCTGACTTGGGTGGAAAAAACTCGAAACTGAATTGTTTAGGGTATTTTTTTTGGGAGTCCATGATGTCACTCAAAAGTAGCAAGCCAAGGGTAACAAGTGAAATTAAAGGAGCCTCTACTTGTTACCTTCGACCTGCCAAGTTTAGCCAATATTAATAGCGATAATGCTCAGGTTTATATGGGCCATCAACCGAGATGCTTAGATACTCGGCTTGTTCAGGCGTAAGTTTGGTGAGTTCAATACCAATCTTTGCCAGATGCAGGTGTGCAACCTTCTCATCCAGATGTTTAGGCAGTACATACACTTCATTCTTATAATCACCGGAATGGTTCCACAGTTCGATCTGGGCGATGACCTGATTGGTAAAGGAGGCAGACATCACGAAGCTGGGATGGCCCGTGGCACAGCCCAGGTTGACCAGACGTCCTTCCGCCAGAACGATGATCTTCTTGCCATCCGGGAATATCACATGGTCTACCTGAGGTTTGATATTTTCCCAAGTGTACTGGCGCAGTGAGGCAATATCGATTTCGGAATCAAAGTGGCCAATATTACATACAATGGCTTCATCCTTCATGGCCTTCATATGGTCATGATTGATGACATTGACGTTGCCGGTAGTGGTAACAAAAATATCACCCATGGCAGCGGCATCATCCATCATGACAACCCGATAACCTTCCATTGCAGCCTGCAAGGCACAAATAGGATCAATCTCGGTTACACACACGGTGGCGCCCATTCCGCGGAAAGCTTGAGCACAGCCCTTGCCCACATCACCATAGCCGAGGACGACACAAATTTTCCCGGCGATCATCACATCGGTGGCGCGCTTGATACCGTCGAGCAGTGATTCACGGCAACCATAGAGGTTATCGAATTTACTTTTGGTTACGGAATCATTGACGTTAATGGCGGGAACTTTGAGGCTGCCCTCTTTCATCATTTCGTAGAGACGGTGTACCCCGGTGGTGGTCTCTTCGGATAACCCTTTAACATCAGCCAGCAGTTCGGGGTATTTTTCGTGCATGATCTGGGTCAGGTCACCACCGTCATCCAGAATCAGGTTGGGTGTCCAGTTATCGGCACCGAAGATGGTTTGTTCAATACACCACCAGAACTCTTCCTCTGACTCGCCCTTCCAGGCAAAGATGGGAATACCGGCGGCAGCCATGGCGGCAGCAGCCTGATCCTGGGTTGAAAAAATATTGCAGGAAGACCAACGTATTTCTGCACCCAGATCAATCAGGGTTTCCATTAGTACGGCCGTCTGGATAGTCATGTGCAGACAACCCGCAATGCGGGCGCCAGCAAGAGGTTTTTTGCCAGCATATTCTTCACGCAGGGCCATTAGCCCAGGCATTTCGATTTCAGCAATTTTTACTTCTTTGCGGCCCCATTCGGCCAGGGACATATCGGCGACTTTGTAGTCGGTAAAGTCTTTTACTACAGCGTTCATATACACTCTCCTTAATTAAAAGCAGGGTGAGCGCCGTTGAAACTTGGAGACTATTCCGAGCCTGGCAGATTAATCTGTCGCAGCGCTCCTCGGAATAGGTTCTAAATGATAGTAGATAATCGGGTGATTTTGTAGTTCCCGATAATTAGGTACCCGCTGACTTACTTATGAACCGGGGGTTTATAAGCCGGCTGCATCACGCAGGGCATCGGCCTTGTCGGTACGTTCCCAGGTAAATGAATCCTCCTCACGGCCAAAGTGGCCATAGGCGGCGGTACTGAGATAACGCGGTTGCAGCAGATCCAGCATTTGCACCATGCCCCGTGGGCGCAGGTCGAAGTGCTCACGTACAAGCTCAACCAGGCGTTCTTCATCCAGTTTTCCGGTACCAAAGGTCTCTATACTGATGGAGGTAGGTTCGGCCACACCGATAGCGTAGGAGATCTGAATTTCACAGCGCTCGGCAAGACCGGCAGCGACAATGTTCTTTGCTACATAACGTCCAGCATAGGCTGCGGAACGGTCAACCTTGGAGGGATCCTTGCCGGAGAAGGCGCCGCCACCATGACGGGCCATGCCACCATAGGTATCGACAATAATTTTTCTTCCGGTCAGACCACAGTCACCCACGGGACCACCAATCACAAACCGACCGGTGGGGTTGATGAAGTACTTGGTGTTCTCATCAAGCCACTCTTTGGGCAGGGTCGGTATTATAATTTCATCCATGACCGCTTCATGAAGGGTTTCCTGGTTAATTTCTGGATTATGTTGGGTAGACAGAACTACCGCATCAATGCCTATAGGCTTATTGTTTTCATAGCGAAAGGTGACCTGACTCTTGGCATCTGGACGTAACCAGGGCAGTGTGCCGTTTTTACGTACTTCAGCCTGGCGTTTAACCAGCCGGTGAGAATAGGTAATAGGAGCGGGCATTAACACATCAGTCTCATTGCTGGCGTAACCGAACATCAGGCCCTGATCGCCGGCGCCCTGTTCGCGATCCTCGCTTTCATCTACACCCATGGCAATATCAGGGGATTGTTTTCCTATGCCATTAAGGACTGCGCAGGACTCCCAGTCAAAGCCCATTTCCGAGCTGTTGTAGCCAATTTCCTTAACGGTCTTACGAACAACTTCTTCCAGATCAACCCAGGCGGAGGTGGTTACCTCACCTGCAATCATTACCATACCGGTTTTAACCAGGGTTTCGCAGGCTACACGCGCTGTTCTGTCTTGCTCCAGAATGGCATCGAGAACGGCATCGGAAATCTGATCTGAAATCTTATCTGGATGCCCCTCGGACACCGATTCAGAGGTAAATAAGTGTTTTTTCGACATGTCGTATTTTCCATGTAACAGGCGCTACGCACCCGGTTAGTATTTATAATGGTGATTTCTGTTTGAAGCTCACCTTAAAAGTCGGCTGATTATACAGCTTTGGAGGCTTATTCCAAACTGTGCCGCTCTTGGCTGCTTGTGTTTCTGGATAGCATTGTGGGTATATAAAAGCAGCTTCAAGAGGGCTAGGTCGATGGATGACGTCCCACGTCCCATGGTTAGGAGCATGATTTCGGGTATTTGGTTTCTCGAACCAATTTATGTTTTTGTTGTAACATATTGTTTTTTAAGGTTTATATGTATTTAGGGCAGGGATGGCTATTGCCTGCGGGGGAGAAATCAGCGAAAATTGGCGATTGCGCTCGCTGAGACTGACTCGTATCCGTTTGGGTTTCCGTTCATCAAGCGTGCATAGAACGGGTTTCTACCTTCTTAAAGTTTGTTGGGTATAGGTAGGCTCTGGAATGATTGACTGGCGTACAGGCCGGTATCAACAGTTTTGAGCTATAGAGTCCAGGGTGTCTGTGGCGTAGCTAAGACATACCAGGCTACCCCCACCAGGTATGGCTGTCTGAAAGTATTTTGACAGGTCTGAATCGGTGATGAATTTATTATTTTAATTTAAGAAATTAACAGGAGAAGCAAATGCCAACTCGCCGTGATTTAGCGAATGCAGTCCGTGCCTTAAGTATGGATGCCGTACAAAAGGCAAAATCTGGCCACCCGGGTGCTCCCATGGGTATGGCAGACATCGCCGAAGTATTGTGGAACGATCATATGAACCACAATCCGACCAACCCTGACTGGGCAAACCGTGATCGGTTTATTCTGTCTAATGGTCATGGCTCCATGCTGATCTATTCATTGTTGCACCTGACGGGTTATGACTTGTCTATTGACGATCTGAAACAGTTCCGTCAGTTGCACTCCAGGACTCCGGGTCACCCAGAATATGGTTATGCTCCAGGCGTTGAGACCACTACCGGTCCTCTGGGTCAAGGTATTACTAATGGTGTGGGCATGGCGATTGCCGAGAAAGCATTGGCGGGCCAGTTCAACCAGAAGGGGCACGACATCGTTGACCACAACACCTATGTATTCCTGGGTGATGGCTGTTTGATGGAAGGCATCTCTCACGAAGCGTGTTCATTGGCCGGGACTTTAGGTCTGGGTAAATTAATCGCGTTTTGGGATGACAACGGTATCTCTATCGATGGACACGTTGACGGCTGGTTTACTGACGATACACCGAAGCGTTTCGAGTCTTACGGCTGGCATGTGATTGCTGATGTTGACGGTCATGATCCTGCCGCACTGGCTGCAGCGATTGAAACCGCGAAAGCGATGACAGACAAACCCACCATGATCTGCTGCAAAACCACCATTGGTTTTGGTTCACCCAATAAAGCCGGTACTCATCAGTGTCACGGCGCACCACTAGGTGATGAAGAGATCAATCTGACCAAAGCCGCTCTGGGCTGGGATCACGCTGCATTCGAAGTGCCTGCTGATGTCTATGCTGGTTGGGATGGAAAAGATAAAGGTGCCAAAGCCGAAGCTGCGTGGAATGAAAAATTCGCGGCCTATAAAGCTGCGCATCCTGAATTAGCTGC
>DAOWII010000060.1 GCA_030640985.1 Chromatiales bacterium | reverse complement strand
TACATGTGATGCAAAACCAATTGAAAGAGGCTGAGGAGAAAGGATTTATTCAGTGGGATACCCATACCATTTCCCCTACGGAAAAAGGCCGGTTATTCTTAAATGAATTACTTGAAATATTTTTGCCCGAGGATAAAAAACAATGCCCACCGGAGAAATAGTTTCCATCATTATTAATATTGTCATCGGTATTTATTTTGCCCATTTTTATACCCGCTCCGTGCGGAATAAACTCGGCGAAGGAAAGCTGCCTCCATTTTTTTTAATCATGGTTAAACTCATGCCACCGCTGGGTTACCTACTGATTATCGGTACCCTGATGTACGGAGGACTGAGGTGGTATACCCTCAACATTGCCGGGGGTATCTGAAAAATCTATTCGTTTATTTTTGTTGTCTGCCAATGGTGCCTCAGGAGTTCCTTTGCTCAACGAGTGAAAATCATAACGGAACAACGCCTTTATCAGCAGGTAGGCCAGCAATAGAAAGATCAATGGCAACAATATGGTTTGAAATACAAACACAACAATCAAATCAACGGTAGAGCGGCTAACATTCTCTGCTGCCTTTTTATATTGCTCAACCCGCTGACCGATATCAATATTTGAGGCTGCCAGTCGGTATAACTCTTTGGCTGTACTCCAGGCGGAATTTGAATCTTCAGAAGATAGGTTATCCTCCGTTTGACGGTTTATCTGTCCAATATTTTCAGTTGTCTTTTCCAGTTGAGCTGCCGCCTCAGTGTATTGGACTGAGAGAAACTCTTCATAAATAAACTCACTGGTAATGGCCATCATGGGTACCGCAAACCGAATAAATATCAACAAAAAAACACTCTTCAGGACCAGTGGTCTGAATACACTTTGTTGCACTGAGGGCACCCATACAAGAACGGCAACCACACTCAAAGAACCGATCATAAACCAGGAAAAGAGATACCAGGAACAAACGCTAAGCAAAACTTGCTGCACTCCCAGAGAGGCACTGCTGGCTAACATTACCCAGGAAAAACGTTCGATGAGATCATTGACTGGATCAAGAATCTGACCGGGGGTGAAATTGATCCCAATACCGGCTGGTTGCAGAGCAATTTCGGTGCCCTGGGCAACGGAGATCACACCATTCAACCCCCTGGCCACACCAAAGGCCACCAACGAACGGGTCAGGGTCTCATCAATATAGGTCTCACCTTTACTGTCTATGGCACCGGTGCCTGCCAGTAAGGCGCTGAGTAGAAGAAAAATGGTTAAAATAATTTTTGGCCAGTGCTGAGTCATACTATTGTTATACTCTATCATTCAGGTGATCGGCTGTGACTTACATCTCTTTCATTAAAGCCGATAGACTCAACAAAAGCTATTAATACAAAGGCACTATCATGAATATATGGACCGTTTATCTCTCCGGTGAAATCCACACCGATTGGCGGCAACGCATTGCTGACGGCATCGAGTCGGCAAACCTACCGGTTACTGTATTGTCGCCAGTGACCGACCACGAAACCAGTGATGATTGTGGCGTGAATATTCTTGGGGCTGAGAAAAAGGACTTCTGGAAAGATCACAAAGGGGCCAAGATCAATGCCATCCGTACTCGCACGGCCATTGAACAGGCGGATATTGTGGTGGTACGCTTTGGTGATAAGTACCGCCAGTGGAACGCGGCCTTTGATGCGGGTTATGCCGCCGCTCTGGGTAAATCCATTATTACCTTACATGATGCGGAGCTGACCCATGCCCTGAAAGAGGTGGATGGTGCGGCCATGGCCACCGCCGAGACGCCAGAGCAGGTGGTGGAGATATTCAAATATGTGATGTTCTAGGAAAATTCAGATTAAGTTCATCAAGTGGATGATAACCAGGCAGAAAAGGAACAGTTAGTGCCGCTTCAGGAACTTAATCCGTGCGCTCGAACATTAGATCCCACACCCCATGGCCTAAACGCTGGCCGCGCTGTTCAAACTTGGTAAGGGGGCGGCAGTCCGGTTTGGGTACATAATCTCCATCAGCTGAGAGATTGCGATAACCCTCGGCCTGCCCCATCACTTCCAGCATATACACGGCGTAGTCTTCCCAGTCGGTAGCCATGTGTAATATCCCACCCGGTTTGAGCTTCTGCCTTATCAGTTGCGCCCATTCCGGCTGTACCTGACGTCGCTTGTGATGACGTTTTTTATGCCAGGGATCAGGGAAAAACAGATACACCCCAGCAAGGCTGTTATCGGGGATCTGGTGATTTAACACCTCTATCGCATCGGCGCACATCACCCGTAAATTCGTTAGCCCCTTCTCCTCAACCCGCTGCAGCAAACGTCCCACACCGGGGCGATGCACCTCAATACCCAGATAGTTCTGTTCCGGATGGGCCTCGGCAATTTGCACCAGTGATTCACCATTACCAAAACCTATTTCCAGAATGGTTGGGGCCTCACGGCCAAACAAGACAGGCAGATCCAGCTTTTCATCAGACGCCTCTACCCCGTAACGGGGCCACAGGGAATCCAACGCCCGCTGTTGCCCGGGGGTAAGACGCCCCTCACGACGGACAAAAGAGCGGATACGGCGAAGGTTTTCAGGAATATTCATCGTGGATAGTAATTAAACTTAACGCAAAGATGTTTATTCCATCGCGTCTACAGGACACATGCCCTATGGACCTGGAGCTTGTCTTTAGGATAAATATCTTTACGTTAAATAGCGCTATTTAAAGAAAGTCCCATCAATAGGCGACGAGGCACTGGCGTAGAGCTTACGTGGCATGCGGCCTGCCAGATAGGCTTCACGCCCGGCCTCGATGGCCTTTTTCATGGCCGAGGCCATTAGTACTGGCTTCTGCGCTGCGGCAATAGCGGTATTCATCAACACCCCTTCACAACCCAGCTCCATGGCAATGGACGCATCGGAAGCAGTCCCCACACCGGCATCTACCAGTATGGGAACCTTGGCATTTTCCAGGATCAAACGAATGTTATAGGGATTGCAGATACCCAGGCCAGAGCCAATGGGCGCGGCCAGAGGCATCACCGCTACACACCCCAGCTCTTCCAGGCGCTTGGCCAAAATCGGATCATCGCTGGTATACACCATGACTTTGAAGCCATCCTTGACCAGTAACTCGGCTGCTTCCAGAGTGGCAGTCACATCCGGGTACAGAGTCTTCTCGTCACCCAGCACTTCCAGCTTGACCAGGTCATGACCATCCAGCAGCTCACGGGCCAGGCAGCAGGTACGCACCGCATCGTCAGCGGTGTAACAACCGGCGGTATTGGGCAAAATGGTGTACTTCTCCGGCGAAATCACCTCTAACAGGTTGGGTTCTCCGGGGTTTTGACCAATATTGGTGCGACGGATAGCTACCGTGACAATCTCCGCACCACTGGCCTCAATGGCCTCGCGAGTTTCCTCCAGGTCCTTGTATTTACCCGTTCCAACCAGCAGGCGGGACGAATATTCAACACCGGCAATCACCAGGGGATCATTCTGCATTTGTACATCTCTCCAAAATAAACGGGATTTGTGCCCGGCAGTTCCAGGCATGAGCGAAGGGCATTATACCCCGGGAAGGCAATCCAATTAACCGCCGCCAATGGCCTGTACCACCTCAATGCGGTCACCGGGAGAAAAACACCTGGGGTAATTGCTACGTGGGAGGATTTCCTGATTAAGCTCCATCGCAACCCGCCGTCCGCCCAATCCAAGCGACTCGAGCAACTGTTCAGCAGTATATTCATCCGGCACCTGACGTGCCTCACCATTGACTATGATTTCCATGGCGCAAAGCCTAAGGGCAGAAAGCTAAAACGTCAATCATTTGTATGTAAGAAAACCTGACTGTATCAAGCTCACCCCCTGACAACAAAGCCATTTGTGGTGCTAACCCTGATTCAGCTACTATACTTTTAGAAGTACGCACCAATACCCGCGGTTAATCAGAAAGAGGCTTATTTGAGAGCTGAAGTGGACATGCCGATGCTTAACGGAAGTTATGACCCATGGTTGGTGGTAATGTCCTGTCTAATAGCCATTCTCGCCGCCTACGCGACTCTAAATCTCATGGAGCGCGTATCCACAACCAACACGTCTTCCAAAAGACATTGGATGGCGGTGGGGGCTGTCATCATGGGGACAGGTATCTGGTCAATGCATTTCGTTGGCATGCTCGCCTTTAATCTCCCCATGAGTATCACTTACAACCTGCCTGTCACCATGCTTTCACTACTCATGGCCGTCATAGCCTCCTGGTGTGCACTTTTTATTACCCGCATAGAAAAATCAGACAAAAAATATGTTAAATGTGTTTTCGGCGGCAGCATCCTCGGGCTGGGCATTGCTGCCATGCATTACACCGGCATGGCTGCGATGCAAATGGCTGCGTATATAAGCTATCGCATGGACTTGCTACTGCTGTCAGTGGTACTAGCTATCGTTGCCTCCATTACCGCCCTCCGTCTTGCCTTCTACCTGGAACAATCTCATGCCGATAATAAAGTATGGTACAAAATGGGCATCTCGGTGGTCATTGGCTTTGCCATTATCGGAATGCATTATCTAGGCATGGCAGCTGCAAACTTCTACCCGGAAGATAAAATTACCCAGGGGTATGGATTAGAACTACAAAATCTGGCCATCATTATCGCCGCGGTAAGCATCGTGTTGCTAACTGGAATTGTTGTGCAAACATCCTGGCAACGTGACACTGGCTTTGGAATTAAATCCAAAATATCGTTATTGACGTTTGGTCTGGTTATCCTTACGGCAGGAACTGTTGGCCTTGTTTCATATAATTATATAAATAATATTCTGTATAAGCAGGAATCCGATAAACTAAATAACGAAATAAAGATCGAAAGCGAACGAATTAGTAGTTTAATTGAAGCCTTGCGACAAGATGTTATATTCCTGTCCAGCACACCCCCTATCCAGGGTATTGCACGCGCCAGTGTAGCAAAAGACTTACCCCCTCTTAATAACTCGACAAACATAGAATGGAAGGAGCGCCTGGAGAATATATTCAAGTCATTCCTGAATTCCAGGCCTTACTATCTTCAAGCTCGATATGTGGGTATCAGCGACAATGGACGTGAGCTGGTAAATGCCAAGCGGAATAAAGACAATGTGGTCAGTATTATTTCCACAGACAAACTACAGCAGAAAGGTTCTACTCGCTATTTTAAGGACACAATCAGCAAAAAACCTGGCGAGATTTATCTTTCCCGGATTGAACTCAACAAAGAGCATGGAAAAATCACTACCCCTCCAACCCCGGTCCTACGCGCTGCAACACCAATTTACGGGCCAAATAATACAATATTCGGAATTGTCATTATAAATTTTGATTTTGGAAAAATAACACATGAACTATCCAGACACCTTCAATATGGTTTTGATCATGCATTTGATTTAAGGTATGTCACTAACGACTCTGGAGATTTTTTATATCACCCGGAGAACTCCTTAGCATTTTCTTTTGAATACGGAAAGACTATTCGCATGCAGGATATGCTCCCAATATTTAGTTCATTTTATGACAAAGATAGCCAGCAGACTGACACGCATCATGATGAAGTCATGAATAACTCATCCCAGACTACTACATCAACAAATAACATGCTGATGTCACTACACAAACTTTATTTTGACCCCAGTAACCCAGAAAGGTATTTAGTACTCGGTGAGGCAGCACCCCACCATGCCATATCAAGTAGAACCTCGCCAATCATAAACAGCATCACTACCATCACCTTTATCCTGATCGTGATCGCCGCATTCTTAACTATTATATTTTCAGAATTTATCATCCACCCTCTGAAAGCCCTCAGTAATGCCACAAAGATTTTTGCTGCCGGCAACAAAAAAATAATACTCCCAAAAAAGAGTAACGATGAGATAGGAGTTCTTTCAGGTAACTTTAACAACATGGTGGACCAGGTTCAGCAACGAACAGAAGCGCTTGAGAAAAGTGAACACTTTGTCAGGAAAATTATAGATAACGCCGCCGACGGCATAATTACTACCAACCGCCGGGGTATTATCCACTCATTTAATCAATCAGCCGAAAATATTTTTGGTATAAGTGCCGGAGACATTATCGGAAAAAATGTATCTACATTGATGCCGGAACCAGACAAAAGCAACCACGATGGTTACCTTGAACAATTTAAGTCAGAAGACCCAAATAACTCTGTTGGAGAGAATCGTTTGGTGACTGCTCAGCGCAAAAATGGCGAACAGTTCCCAATGGAATTGACTATCACTGAATTTGATCTTGATGATGAAACTGGTTTTATTGGAACAGTTAGGGACATTTCCAGAAGACAACAATCAGAGCAGAAATTACAGCTCTCAGAGAAAGTTATTGAGACCTCACTCGAAGGCGTCATAATCACTGACAAACTTAACCGGGCTATCTCTATTAATCCTGCCTTTACTGATATCACCGGTTATTCCGAAAAAGATATTTTAGGAAAAGATCCAAGCATTATGAAATCAGGCCGTCACGACAAAAGCTTTTACTCCAGCATGTGGCAAGAACTTAATGATAATGGGAGTTGGCAAGGAGAGATATGGGATCGGCGAAAAAGTGGAGAGATTTATCCTAAATGGATGAGCATCAGCACTATCATGGGGGCGGATGGCCAAATCGAAAAATACATCGGAATATTTTCTGATATTACAGAGCGGAAAATAGCTCAGAGTCGACTTGAGCACATGGCTCATTATGATTCCCTAACCAACCTCCCGAATAGATTGCTTTATATTGACCGTCTTCAACAATCGATCGATCGCGCCAAACGCAATCACACACAAACAGCTTTATTTTTTCTGGATCTTGATCGATTTAAAGTAATCAACGATACATTGGGACACAATACCGGCGATCTATTGCTAATAGAAGTTGCCCATCGCCTTCAAGAGGGCCTGCGCTCCGTTGATACTATTGCAAGACTTGGTGGCGATGAATTTACGGTTATCCTTGATGATGTTAAAAGTCATAACGATCTTATCCATATATCAGATAATATTATCAGTCTTTTATCCAAGCCTTATCATATCGACCAACACGAATGTTTTATCGGTGTCAGTATTGGTATTAGTATGTTTCCAGTAGATGGAGAGAGTACTCACATTCTTGCCAGGCATGCCGACATGGCGATGTACCGTGCAAAAGAACGTGGCACCAATAATTATCAACTCTATGATCCCTTAATGAGTAAAAACATGTCGCGGCGACTAGAGCTTGAAACCAATATTAGACGAGCACTGAAAAAAAATGAGTTTGAACTATTTTATCAACCTCAATTAAATGTCTCGACAGGCCAGATTGTTTCTGTTGAAGCCTTGATAAGATGGCGAAAATCAAGTGACGAATACTTGCCACCAAGTGAATTTATCCCGGTCGCGGAAGATACCGGGCTCATCAATGATATCGGGACATGGGTTATTGAAGAAGCATGCATCCAACATAAAAAATGGCGAGATACTAGCAGCCTTAAAGATTTACATATTGCAGTTAATGTATCCGCCAATCAACTATTACAAAAGAATTTCCCTAAAATGATCGCAGCACTTCTTAAAAAACATAAAATGCAACATCAGCATCTGGGTATTGAAATTACTGAAAGTACACTGATGACAGATCCTAAACATGCGATACGAGTACTTAATGAGATTCATGCAATGGGTATTAAACTGTCCATCGATGATTTTGGAACAGGATATTCTTCACTTTCTTATCTTAAACAACTACCCATCCAACATCTTAAGATTGATCGTTCATTTATCAATGAGGTCACTCTGGACATCGATGATGCCAACATTGTTAAAGCCACTATTTCTATGGCGCATAATATGGGACTTATCGTTGTCGCAGAGGGTGTTGAAACAACTGAGCAAATGGATTTCCTGATTCAACATAAATGTGATTTTCTGCAAGGTTACCTTTTCAGCAAGCCGATTGCAGCCGATGAATTTATTCAGCTATTTGAAGCTAATTCACGGGATCACGAATCCTATCTGTATAGTCAAATCAGCCAGACAACCAGATAGCCATATAAACTCCTGCGTCATAAAAAACGGCAGTCATTTGACTGCCGTTTTTTATGACTAGACAAGGAGCTGAATCAGCTTCCCCCATGAAGGGTCTCTTCTCCGGTTGGTACTTTATAATTTTCCTGAGTCAGCAGATCAATCCCACAATCAAGATCTTCAATCCAGTTTAGAAATTTATTGACCATGTCCTTGCCCTTGAAAGATGCACCATGCTGTGGAACGATCCACTCAACGTCCAGAGTTCGAATCATGTTCACCCACAAACGACATGCCTTATTGCCACTCATATACCGTTGATGAAACCCTTTCATCTTTTCTGCATGGGCTTCAAAATTACTGATAGGCTGTCCGCACTCTTCTACAGCCAACATTGATGCCCCCATGTCTCCTGAAAACAGGATCTTGCTAATAGGGTCATAAAACTGGAAATTACCCTCCGAATGCAGGAAGTGCGCGGGAAGAGCCTT
>DAOWII010000127.1 GCA_030640985.1 Chromatiales bacterium | reverse complement strand
CTCAGCAGAATGTCCACCCATGATCACGGCTACCTTGCCAAAGTTAGCGGGGTCTTTTATAGAACGATTTTTAATACTCAAATCGCTCATAAGCCACCCCTGCTTTCTGCCATCGGCTCACCGATGATGTGAACTTCACGGTGCAACGTTACACCGTGAGTCTTTTCCACCTCAGCAGCCACTTTCTCTATCAGTACTTCCACGTCGGCGGCACTGGCGCCACCGGTATTGATAATAAAATTCGCATGTTTATCTGCCACACAGGCAGCACCAACACACACGCCTTTCAGCCCGCATGCTTCAATCAGGCGTGCAGCATGGTCGCCCTCTGGATTACGGAACACGGAACCGGCATTGGGTAGTTGAGTCGGTTGGCTACTACCGCGTTTTTCCAGCAGCTCACGCATCCGCGTCATCAGCACTTCGGTATCACCAGAAGCCAGTTTCAGATTGGCCGCCATGAACCATTCACCTTCGGGCCCTTTCACACTACGGTAGGCAATGGCGTATTCTTCCGGACGACGCTCATGTCGGTGACCCAAACGATTCAGCGTTTCCACCGATTCCACAAAGCTCCAGGTCTCACTGCCAAAACAACCGGCATTCATTGCCAGGGCACCGCCCATGGTGCCGGGGATACCCGTGAGAAATTCGGCACCGGCCAGACCTTCACGGGCACAGAAGCGGGCAACCTTGGCACAGGGCACACCGGCCTCGACCCGCACTCGATTCTCATCCAGACGACTCAAACCATTGAGGCGGCCACTGGTGGCGATCACCGTGCCGCGGATACCACCATCACGCACGAGCAGATTGCTTCCCAGGCCAAGCCAGTAAATGTTTTCATCTGCCGGCAGAGTGGCAATAAAATCGGCTAAATCTTCAATATCCGCCGGCTTATAATAACGATCTGCCGGGCCACCAATGCGCCAGGAGGTATGGCGGGCCATGGACTCATCCAGTAGCAGGGTGCCACGCAAGCCAGTTTGTTGTGGATTCGCCATCATGCGGCCCCTCCCTGCAAACGTTCTGGCAGTGCGGCTGCCATGGCGCCGATATCACCAGCCCCCAGAGTCATTACTACATCGCCTTCCTGGATCACATCCAGCAGCGTTTCAGCAAGATCAGATTCCGGACCGACGAATACCGGCTCGACTCGACCACGAGTACGAATAGCACGACATAGGGCACGGCTGTCGGCACCGGCAATAGGGTCTTCGCCAGCGGCATACACCTCCAGAACCAGCAACACATCTACACTGGAAAGTGCCTCGGTAAAATCCTCAAACAGTTCCTGGGTGCGGCTGTAACGATGGGGCTGGAAGGCAATCAGCAGACGACGCTCAGGCCAGGCGGCCCGGGCTGCCTGGATGGTTGCGGCCACTTCACGTGGGTGGTGGCCATAATCATCCACCATCAGAACATTACCTTTAGTAGTGGCAACCTCGCCATTGACCTGGAAGCGTCGACCAATACCCTCGAAACTCTCCAGGGCACGGCAAATGGCGGCATCATCCGTACCCACCTCATGGGCAACAGTAATTGCTGCCAGAGCGTTGAGCACATTATGCTCACCCGGCATATTCAAGGTAACTTCCAACCAGTCAGTCTGTTCAGGGCGGGAAACCTTGAAGTGAGAGCATATTCCATCCTGGCGCATGTCCGAGGCACGGAAATCGGCATCTTCGCTAAAGCCATAGGTCAGCACCGGTCGGCTAACCTCGGGCAACAAACCCCGCACCTCTGGGTCATCGATACACATCACCGCCAGACCATAAAAGGGCAGATGGTGTAAAAACTCCACAAAGGTGTGGCGCAACTTGTCAAAATCACCACCATAAGTCGCCATATGATCGGCGTCGATATTGGTCACCACAGCGATCATCGGCTGCAAATACAGGAAGGAGGCATCACTCTCATCAGCCTCAGCGACCAGATAACGTCCCGCACCAAGACGGGCGTGTACACCGGCACTATTTAGTTTTCCACCGATGACAAAGGTGGGATCCAGTCCTCCCTCTGCCATGAGGCTGGCGACAAAACTGGTAGTCGTGGTTTTGCCATGGGTGCCGGCCACTGCGATCCCCTGACGAAAGCGCATCAGCTCTGCCAGCATCTCGGCCCTGGGCACCACTGGAATGCGCTCAGCGCGAGCCGCTTGCACCTCGGGATTTTCCTCAGTGACGGCCGATGAGATCACAACCACATCGCAATCCTGGACATTCGCTGTCTGGTGGCCGATACAAATCGCGGCACCCAGTTCTGCAAGCCGGCGGGTCACTGCATTTTCCCGCAAATCAGAACCGGATACCTGGTAACCAAGATTAAGCAACACTTCGGCAATACCACCCATACCAGCACCACCGATGCCGATCATATGAATATGACGAATACGTCCCATGGGGTTGATATCGGCTTGCGGACTCATTGCCCATCCCCCCTTGTGCCATCTACTTTTACTGCCTGAAGACAAAGGTCAGCCACGGTTTTTGTCGCTGCCGGCAGGGCCAGATCACGGGCATGCCTGGCCATCTCAAATAAGCGTTTCCGTCCCTGTTCCGCATCGACGCAAAATTCACCTAAACTGTTTGCCAATACCTCTGCCTGTAGATCGTTTTGTGTTAACAAAACAGCAGCACCTGAATCAGTCAGGTAGTGCGCATTTTTTGTCTGATGGTCATCAACCGCATAGGGATAGGGCACTAAAATGGAAGGCAAACCAGCCGCCGCCAGCTCACTCACTGTCAGGGCACCAGCCCGGCACAGCACTATATCTGCCCAGCCGTAGACCTGAGCCATATCATCGACAAATGGTATCAACTCAGCTTCAACCGCCGCCGCAGCATAGGCTGCTTGAGCTTGCTCAAAATTACGTTTACCTGTCTGATGACGAACCTCTGGGCGCTGAGGTTCGGGCAATTGTGCCAGGGCCTGAGGCAATGCTTCATTCAATGCGACCGCACCCAGACTGCCACCGATCACCAGCAGGCGAAGACGCCCCGCTCTTGCCGTGTAGCGTTCCTCAGGCTTCGGCAGTGCCGCAATTTCACTGCGCACAGGATTACCAGTGTGCACTGCTCCTTTGAAAGTAGAGGGAAAAGCTTCCATCACTCGCTGCGCCAAATAACTCAGGATTCGGTTAGTCAAACCGGCCACCGCATTCTGCTCATGGATTAACAGCGGTCGCCCCAGCAGGCGCGCAGCAACACCACCGGGGCCGGTGACAAAACCACCCATACCCAGCACGGCTGCAGGCCGGCGACGTAGCATCACACTCATGGCCTGACACAGCGCCCAGCTTAGACGCAGAGGTGCCAGCAACCAGCCCAACGCACCCTTGCCGCGCAATCCGCTAACACTGATATAGTCGATGGCATAACCGGCAGCGGGCACCACATCGGATTCTAGTCCACGACGGGTGCCCAGCCAGGACACCTCGGCCCCCCGGCGGCTCAACTCACGGGCAACGGCCATCGCCGGGAATACGTGCCCACCAGTGCCACCGGCCATAATTAAAATATGTGGCGCAGTCATCGTGCTGCCCTCCGCCGTTTTCCAGCAGAGCCATGCTTCGCCCGAATCTCTAAATCCACCCGTAACAGCAGTGCAACCGCCAGACAGGTAGCAAGGATACTGCTACCGCCATAACTCATCAGTGGCAGGGTTAATCCCTTGGTGGGCAATACCCCCATATTCACACCAAGATTGATAAAGGTTTGAAAGCCGAGCCATAAACCGATGCCATAGGCGACATGGGAGCCAAACACCATACCGGCCTGTGCCGCCCGACGACCGATGGCAAAGGCACGCCATACCAACAAAGCAAACAACAGGATCACCGTCACACCACCGACCAGGCCCAGCTCTTCAGCGAGTACAGCAAACAGAAAGTCAGTATGCGCTTCAGGTAGATAGAACAGTTTCTGAATGCTGCCACCCAGGCCCACACCAAACCACTCGCCACGACCAAAAGCGATCAACGCCTGTGTTAACTGGAAACCGCTATTGAAAGGATCCGCCCAGGGATTCATAAAAGCGGTCAACCGCTCCAGGCGATAGGGGGAAGAAATTGCCAAAAAGGCAGCCAGCGTAAAGGCTGGTATCATTAGCAGGCCAAACAACCACAGGCGTACACCACCAAGGAATAACATACCCATGGCCGTAGCGGTTAATACCACCGCCGCACCAAAATCAGGTTCCATCAGACACAGCAGACCAAGCAGACCCACCACACTTAGAGGACGTAAAAAACCACTTACCGTGGTGCGCACCGCTTCCCCATGCCGTAACAGATACCCACCCAGATAGATGATTAGCGCCAGCTTGACCATTTCTGATACCTGTAGACTAATGGGACCGATGACCAGCCAACGGGTGCTGCCATTCACATTACGACCAAAACCGGGCACCAGCACCAGCAACAACAACAGCACTCCGCCAATAAGAAGAATCGGTCCACTTCGCTCCCACACATGCAGGGGAATACGCAAGGCAACATAGGCAAGTCCCAGCCCCAAGCCCACATAAATGACCTGACGAATCAAATAATAGAGAGGCTCACCCATTTGCCGATCTGCAATGGATATCGAGGCCGAACCGACCATCACCACTCCCAGCCCCAATAACGTCAAAGCGGTGAGTATCAGTGTCATGTCATAGCGCGGGACAGCCATTCCCGCACGACCTTTACTGATCTTGCCTCTAGTAGAGGAAGGAGAAGACTTATAACCAAGCCGTTTGCCTGCAGACATAGTGGTCGCGTGCATCATTCGCCCCCCAGTCCCTTAACGGCGGCGACAAAGGCATCACCCCGCGCCTCGTAATTGGCAAACATATCGAAACTGGCACAGGCGGGTGAAAGCAGCACGCAATCGCCCGCCTCAGCCACTTCGGCCGCAGCAGCAACTGCGGCTTCCATGGAATCCGCATGCAGCACAGGTACGTTACCCTGTAAGGCCTGCTCAATAAGGGGGGCGTCCTCGCCAATCAGTACTGCAGCTCTGGCTCTTGCCTCAATGATCGTGGATAAAGGTGAGAAGTCGGCGCCCTTGCTCTGACCGCCAGCGATCAACACGACCTTATCACCGGGCATCCCTTGCAGAGCCGTCACAGTCGCTCCCACATTGGTGGCCTTGGAATCGTTGTACCAGCTTATCCCCTGATCTTCGCTTACCCATTGGCAGCGATGGGGTAGGCCGGTAAACATCCGTAACGCACTAAGCATGGCATCCATGGGTAATCCCACTGCATCCCCCAGCGCCAAAGCAGCCAGCGCATTGGCCTGATTGTGCAGACCAGGGATACGCAATTCAGTCACCGGTATCAGTGGTGTATTCCCCTTGGCCAGCCAGGCTTCACCCTTCTGCTTCAGCCGGCCAAAATCAGTGATTGTCTGTGGTCGACCTCGTGAGAAACGAATAATATTGCGAGAGCCCTCAGCCTTTAAAAAGTCATCAGCCATTGCAGCAACAACAGGATCATCTGCATTAATAACAGTCGCCCCGTTACCACGATAAATGCGCTGTTTAATCCCGGCATAATTTTCCAGGACCCCATGGCGATCAAGATGATCGGCACTGATATTAAGCACCACCGCTGCCTTAGCATTCAGTGAATCGGTCACTTCAAGCTGGAAACTGGACAGCTCCAGCACATACATATCTGGCTCACCGTTGGCATCCTGGTTTTCTAACAGTTCCAGCGCGGGGGTACCGATGTTGCCACCCAGGCACACATTCTTGCCTGCCTGATGGGCCATGGCCCACAACAGCGTGCAGACCGTACTTTTGCCATTGGAACCGGTAATGGCAATCACTGGCGCCTTGGCATTTTGGGCAAATAATTCAATATCACCGATGATCGGTACACCCTGCTCACGAGCAGCGACCACTGCCGGCTCATCCATGGCAACCCCGGGGCTCAACAAAATGCGACCCGCCGAAGTAAATAAATGACTATCAAAATCGCCCAGATAATAGTCAACATCAGGAAATTCCTGGCGCAGTTTCTCAAACACTGGAGGTGCTTCACGGCTGTCCACCACCGCGAAGGATTCTCCCCGTGCGGCAAGGAAGCGGGCGCAAGACAAGCCCGTCTTGCCCATCCCCACCACCAGGGTGGAGTAGCCGTTTGCCTGCCCTTTGCTCTGTTTTGTCATCGCCAGTGCCATATGATCAACGTAGTTTCAGCGTTGCCAGTCCAATCAGGACCAACACCACGGTAATAATCCAGAAGCGCACAATGACCCGGGGCTCGGGCCAGCCTTTTAATTCAAAATGGTGATGCAGAGGCGCCATACGGAAAATGCGTCGCCCGGTCAGTTTGTAGGAACCCACTTGCAGGATCACCGAAACTGCCTCCATCACGAACACACCGCCCATAATGAATAGCACCAGCTCCTGACGAACCAGCACCGCAATCACACCCAGAGCAGCGCCCAGTGCCAGAGCGCCTACATCGCCCATAAATACCTGGGCGGGATAGGTGTTGAACCAAAGGAAACCAAGGCCGGCACCGACAAGGGCGCCGCAAAAGACCACAATCTCACCCACCCCGGCTACATAGGGTACTGATAGATAACCGGAGAAATATACGTGACCCGCGATGTAGGCAAACAAGCCCAAAGCTCCACCTACCATCACCGTCGGCAGAATGGCCAGACCGTCCAGACCATCGGTCAAGTTCACCGCATTACTGGTGCCGACGATGACAAAATAGGTCAGCACCACATAAAACATCCCCAGGGGAATGGCTACGTTCTTAAAGAAGGGCACTATCAACTGGGTCTCAATGGGAGTACTCGCTGTCATATAGAGGAAGATCGCTGCTCCCAGGGCAACCACCGATTGCCAAAAATATTTATGCCGCGCCTTCAGCCCTTCCGACTGTTTCCGAACCAGCTTTTTATAATCATCCACCCAGCCGATCACACCAAACAGGGCTGTCACTATCAGTACCACCCACACATAACGATTACTCAAGTCCGCCCATAACAGGGTACCGATCAAAATAGCCGCCAGGATCAATACCCCCCCCATGGTCGGCGTACCCGCCTTTTCCAGGTGAGTTTCGGGGCCATCATCCCGCACCTGCTGACCAATCTGGTGGATACTCAGCCTGCGGATCATCACAGGTCCCAATATCAGGCAAATAAACAATGCACTCAGTGCACCCAGAATGGCGCGTAGGGTCAGATACTGAAACACACTGAAACCACTGTGAAATTGTTGCAGGTACTCGGCAAGATAAAGCAACATAAGCTACCCCTCCCCTCCAGCAGACAGTGCTTCCACCACCCGCTCCATATGCATACTGCGTGAGCCCTTAACTAATACGGTGACATCCGATGTTAGCTCCGGGCGCAAGGCATCCACCAGGTCATCCTGACGGCTGAAGAAATAACCCGCCTCTCCAAACGCTTCCGAGGCATTTTGACTTAAGTCACCGGTAGCGTAGAGACGTTCGATTCCCATCTTCCGCGCCTCGCGGCCAATACCGTCATGCCACTGAGCGGCATCGTCACCCAGCTCAGCCATATCGCCCAGGGCCATAAAGCGCTGCCCTGAACATGCCGCGAGCACTTCAAGACCGGCATGCAATGATGCGGGATTAGCGTTGTAGGTATCGTCTATCAGCTTTGAACCATTCAGGCCTGCACATGCTTGTAAACGACCCTTCACTGCTTGCATGTTTTCCAGACCCTGCTTGATGAAATCAAGGGAGGCACCCATGGCACGTGCAGCAGCACAGGTGGCCAGGGCATTCATCACATTGTGGCGACCGGGTAATGGCAGCTGGATAGTCATACTTTGTTCTTTCATCTTCACGCTCAGGGCAATGCCCGTTGCCGTAGCCTCCCACTGAGCAGTCACATCAGCATTGGGCCCCAAACCAAAAGTACAGCGAGCATGTTCCGCCGCCAGTCCCAACCATAAAGAGGCATAATCATCGTCGGCATTAATCACCGCCACACCACTCTCCCCCAGCCCCTGAAAAATCTCGCCTTTAGCATGAGCCACGCCTTCAACACTGCCAAACCCTTCCAGGTGCGCAGCGGCGGCATTGGTAATCAGGGCCACATCAGGTTTTGCCAGTAAGGTTAAATAGGCGATCTCAGCGGGGTGATTGGCGCCCATCTCGATAACCGCATAGCGATGTTGTTCAGACAAACGTAACAGTGTCAGCGGCATGCCGATGTCATTATTCAGGTTACCGTGAGTCGCCAGGGTATTCCCCTCAAGAGAAAGCACTGAAGCCAGCATTTCCTTAACGGTGGTTTTGCCGTTACTGCCGGTCACCGCGACCACGGAGACATCCAGATGACTGCGCCAGCAACTTGCCAGACGGCCCAGTGCCAGGCGTGTATCTTCCACAATTAACTGCGGCAGATCCGTCTCTACTTCCCGCTCCACCAGCACCGCCGCTGCACCACTTTTGGCTACGCTGGCAATATGCTGATGACCATCATGATTGGGACCTTTGAGTGCGATAAACAGCATGCCCGCCTCGATGGTACGTGAGTCAGTACTCACTCCCAAGAACTCACTATCAGTGCCTGCATTGTGCAACTGAGCTCCCAGCCACTGCGCGGCCTGGTTCAGCGTAAGTTGAATACCTTCAGCCATGGGCCACCTCTTTCGCCAACTCGGCCAACAACGCTGCGACCTGTTCACGATCACTGAAAGGAATTATTTTGTCTCCAATCAGCTGAGCCGTTTCATGCCCCTTGCCCGCCACCAGTACCACATCCGCAGTCTTGGCCACATGGAGTGTATGGCGGATGGCCTCAGCTCGATCAGGGATGACGTAACAGTAATCAGGCTCATGCATGCCCGCCTGAATCCCCTCGATTATGCTAAAGGGTTCTTCACTACGGGGGTTGTCATTGGTGATCACCACGTAATCGGCCAGTTGTTCCGCCACCCGCCCCATCAAGGGGCGCTTGGCCGTGTCCCGATCACCACCGCAACCGAAAATACACCACAAATCGCCCTGGCAATGTTCACGCAGAGCTTTTAAGACCTGCTCAAGGGCATCAGAGGTATGGGCGTAATCGACCACCACCATGGTTTGCCCCCCTTCCCCACCAAAATGTTCCATGCGGCCAGGTACAGCACCTATCTGCCCCAGCCTGGCAAGCGCGTCCTGCAACGAAATATTTGCGGCCAATAAAGCACCCAGTGCCGCCAGCAGGTTGCTGGCATTAAAACGCCCTAGCAGGGGACTATTCAATACTCCCTCACCCGCCGGGGTCGTCACTTCCATACGTAAGCCCATGACTGAAAGTTCCAGTTTACTGGCATAAATATCGGGGGTCTTTCCATCATATTTATTTAAACCATAACTGGTCGCTGACGGTAGTTCGGCCAGCCACTGGCGCCCCACTTCATCATCTGCATTGATCACCGCCTGTTTGAGTCCTGCCTGCTTAAATAAGCGCCGCTTGGCCCGGGCATAACTTTCCATGTCACCGTGGTAATCCAGGTGTTCATGGCTCAGGTTGGTAAATACCGCTACATCGAAAGCCACCCCGTTGACCCGCCCCTGATCCAGGGCATGGGATGAAACCTCCAGCACCACGTATTTAGCACCATCAGCTACAAAATCTGCACAACGGGCCTGCAGGCTAACCGCATCAGGAGTGGTGTGACCCGTGCTTTCAAGTTGTTCCGAATTTTCCATAACACCGGGGGCATACAAACCATTGCCTAGGGTACCGATAACACCGCAGGGAGCAGACTGGCCCAGACACTTGGCAAGAAACTGGGATACCGAAGTCTTGCCATTGGTACCGGTCACACCCACGGCCAGCAATTCACGGCTTGGAAACTGGAAGAAACGTGCCGCCACTTCCCCTGACCGTTGCCTCAACCCGGGGACAGCAATAACGGGAATATCAGACTGCTGCCAGTGAGTCAGCACATCCTCTTGTGAGCCTTCAACCTGCTCCATGGCAATGGCAATGGCGCCCCGTTTGATAGCTTCATCAACGTAGGCAGCGCCGTGCTCACGACTGCCAGCACAGGCCAGGAACAGATCACCTGCGACCACCTGACGACTATCCATAGTCAAGCCGCTAACCTGTAATTCCGCTGACGGAATATGTTCAGCCAGTCCCTCAAACAGGGTGGCGAGATTGCAACCGGGTTGTAGGTTATCGGCAGCCATCATAGATAATTCCCTGCCAGCTGAGTGCCCAGATTATCGGGTGGAATATCCAGCAAACGCAGCGCACCCGCCATCACCTTGCTGAACACCGGCGCAGCCACATCACCACCGTAATATTTTTGCCCCTTGGGATCATCGACCACCACGGACATGATCAGGCGAGGCTTACTGGCTGGTGCCATACCGACAAATACCGATAGATAATTGTCATTGCTATAGCCATCACGAGTGGCCTTTTTCACCGTGCCGGTCTTGCCTGCGATACGGTAACCGGGTACCTGTGCCTTGGTTCCAGTGCCACCACTCCGCACCACTCGTTCCAACATACTGAGCACCGCCCGGGAAGTCTCTGGCTTCAACGCCTGAACACCGACCAACTCCCCTTTATTCACTGGCAGGAAACTCACCGAGCGTAATAAACCATCCCCACCCAGACTGGTATAACCCTGAGCCAGTTGCATCGGTGTCACCGACAGGCCGTAACCATATGACAGGGTTGCCCGCTCGATGTCCCGCCAGCGCTCACGGTAATTAAGCAGACCGCTGGACTCACCGGGGAAACCACTGCCGGTACTTGCCCCAAAGCCCACCTGGGTCAGAGTCTCCCAGAGGTATTGGGGTTCCAGGGCCAGAGAAATCAGGCTGGCACCCACATTACTGGACTTTTGAATCACAGTACTTACGTCAATTGCACCGAAATTGCGGACATCTCGCACCGTACTGCTGCCAACACGCAGGAATCCGGGAGATGTGTCGATAGCACTTTCTGAACGGAAACGGCCGCTCTCCAGAGCGGCCGCGATAGTAAAGGGTTTGATACTGGAGCCCGGCTCAAACACATCGGTCACCGCCCTGTTTCTCGATCGGCCATCCTTCAGGCCTTTAAGACTATGGGGGTTATAGGCAGGCTGATTCACCATTGCCAACACCTCACCGGTGGTGGCATCCAGCAATACCAGAGAACCGGCCTTGGCCTGATATTGTTGCACGGCCGCCTTTAATTCGCGGTAGGCCAGATACTGTAAACGACGATCCAGGCTAAGCCGCAGATCCTTACCGGGTCGGGGCTCACTGATACTCTCAACCGTATCCACGATGTTGCCGATACGGTCCTTAATCACCCGCTTGCTACCTGGTACACCTCGCAACCACTCGTTATAGGCCAGCTCCATACCTTCGAGACCGATATCATCCACATTGGTGAAACCCACCACATGGGAAAAGACCTCACTGGTGGGGTAATAGCGGCGGTACTCCCGTTGCAGGGATACACCGGGGATCTCCCGGGACATAACCTGTTGAACCAGTTCAGGGTTAACATGGCGACGCAGATAAACAAACTCTCGTTCCATGCGCTGGGCCAGCAGACGCTCCAGCCGTGATACCTCCATACCCAACAAACTCGCCAGTTGCGGCCATTGATCACGAGATTCTGCCAATAAGCCGGGGTTCGCCCAGATTGAATCGACCGGAGTGCTAATGGCCAGTGGTTCGCCATGGCGATCGGTAATCATGCCTCGATGCGCGGCGATGGGAACCACCCGTAGATGACGAGCATCCCCCTGCTGTTGCAGAAAGTCCCGGTTAAACACATGCAGATCCAGCGAGCGCCACAGCAAAACACCCATGGCAAAGCCTAACAGGCACAACACCACCATCAGGCGTCCACTTTGCGTTCCGGTTGTCTGCACTTTTGTTTTCATGGTTTAACGATCACCACCGCTGCAGCAGAAGGTAATTTCATTCCCAGCTTTTCACGAGCGACATCCTCAATACGGCCATGGGTGGCCCAGGTGCTTTGCTCCAGCTGTAAACGACCCCAACGCACATTCAACTGATCACGCACCTCTTGCAGAGTCTGCAATTCAATAAACAATTGCCGCGACTCATGCTTGGCATATACCACCCCAACGGCTGAGATCAGTACGAGCAGTGCGAGAATCGCCTTAACGATCATTGCATCCGCTCCGCAATCCGTAACACGGCGCTGCGAGCCCGCGGATTAACCGCCAGCTCCGCCTCACCTGCACGTACAGCCTTGCCCACCAGGCGTATATTTGGTTTGAACTGTGCCTGGGTAACAGGCAAGTCCGGTGGAAATTCTCCACCCCGTGCTTCACGGCGCATAAACTGCTTCACCCGGCGATCTTCCAGACTGTGGAAACTGATCACCGCCAGCCGTCCTCCAGGAGTCAATATATTCAGCACCTGGGCAAGCACATCATCCAGATCAGCCAGCTCACGATTGATATAAATTCGAATCCCCTGAAAACTCCGCGTCGCCGGATCTTTGTTCTTCTCCCAGCGGGGGTTGGCGTCGGTCACCACTTTGGCCAGGCGGCCTGTGGTAAGAATCGGACCATCTTGTACACGGCTCTCGACAATAGCCCTGGCAATACGCTTGGCATAACGCTCCTCGCCATATTCTTTCAGCACCACAGCGATATCGCTATCAGAGGCTTCGGCCAGCCAGTCAGCGGCACTGATACCGCTTTCAGGATCCATGCGCATATCCAGCGGGCCATCGGCGCGAAAGCTGAAGCCGCGATCCGCATCATCCAGTTGGGGAGAGGAGACCCCAAGGTCCAGCAAAATACCGTTGACCTTGCCCGTCCAGCCACGTTGTTTCACTTCCTGCTCAAGCATGGTGAAACTCCCCCGTACTATCTCGAAACGCCCATCATCACCAAACTGCACCTGTGCGGTACGGATCGCTTCAGGATCCTTATCCACCGCCAGCAATCGGCCGTCGGGGCCCAGCTGCTGTAAAATGGCTTTACTGTGCCCACCCCGGCCAAAGGTACCGTCCAGGTAGATACCATCCGGCTTAATCGCTAACGCTTTTACCGACTCCTCCAACAACACCGGCAGGTGTTCAGCCGATGAATTCGCCTGAGCCCCTTGCTCCGTCATCAGTACGGCCACCTAAAGCGACAGGGACTGCAATTCAGCGGGGAGTTCACCTTCACCCACTGTATCCTGAGCCAGCCAGTTATCACGGCGCTCAGTCCAGACAGCCTCATCCCAAAGCTCAAACTTTTTGCCCTGACCAATGAGTACCGTGTGTTTATTCAAGTTGGCATATTGCCTAAGGGGTGGGGGCAACAGAATTCGCCCGTGACTATCCATATCCACATCGGTGGCGTGGCCCATCAACAGACGTTGCACCCGGCGGGCCTGGGCATTAAAACTGGGCAGGGCATCCAGCTTGCGTTCGATGTCTTCCCATTCAGGCAGGGGGTAGATAAGCAGACATTGCTCATCGGTGTCGATAGTCACCACTAACTTACCTTCCGAACGATCAGACAGGCGATCACGATACCGGGTCGGCATCGCCATACGCCCCTTGGCGTCCAGATTCAGTGTGTTAACCCCTCGAAACAAGTACGACCCCCATATCAGCCATGATCCATTTTCACCCACTTTTTACCACATTTTCACACTATAGGAAGGAGAGGGTCTAAATGTCAAGCAAAACAGGCCTTAAAAACGTGAATTCGTTCTTATTTAACAATAACTTAGCGAATATGGAGCATAGTGGGAGAGGTAAAGGAAAACACCATTGGGAATGATGCTTTTTTAATCAAAACGTTGAGGCTGAAACTTAAAGTAAAGTCTCATGAGTTGAGGGATTAAAAGGAAAAAAGGTATAAAAAATAGAGTCGGCCGGTAAGCCGGGTTCTGTCGTGGACAGTCATTCATCTGGGATGCACGTCACCATGCACCTCAAGCGACCTACCCGGGAACGATGCGGGCCACACCTGGCAGCGAACTGCCCGTTCCCCTATTTGGTCTTGCTCCGGGTGGGGTTTACCTTGACCGCCGAGTGTCACCACCGACGCGGTGCGCTCTTACCGCACCTTTTCACCCTTACCGGCACCCGAAGGTGCTTAGGCGGTAATTTTCTGTGGCACTTTCCATAGACTCGCGCCTCCCAGCCGTTAGCTGGCACCCTGCCCAATGGAGCCCGGACTTTCCTCCATGCCCGAAGGCACAGCGACTGTCTGGCCGACTCAGCGCATAAGATACTAGATAAGGCCGCGAGCTTCAATCGAAGCGAGCGGTCATCCTCTGGAAGGCTACGAGGTTCAATCTAACCGCTGCGTCAGGGTTTGGGCTTTTTGGATACATTTGAGATTTTGTTTCGCCCTTGATGGGCGAGTTCATTTTCTTTGCATGGCCAAAGAAAACGGAACCAAAAGAAAGGCCACCCGGAGGCTAGGCCCTGCGGGCTCCCCTGTGCTTCTCGTCATTTTAAGCGCTCACTAAACTCGCTTCGCTCAAACAACGCTCGCTTATTCTTAAAATGACTGCGATGCTCGGCTACACCAACGGGAGTTAAAAACACAAAATCTAAACCAGCCCCAGGTTTTACACTGACCCAGAATATAATCGATTCAGCAAACAGGTATAATAATCACAAATCCTAAAACATATACCATGCTAACCACCCACTACAAAATTTTGCGCTTACTTGTCGGTACCCTGTTCGTACTAGCGGCGGCCCTGTTATTCATCTATCGCCATGAAATAAACCTCAACGCCATCGAAAACTGGCTGTCAGCCCACCCCACCCTGGCGCCGCTAATTTTCATTACGCTCTATTCACTGGTCATACCGCTTTTTATCCCCAGTACCATGATTGCCTTCATGGGTGGCGCCCTGTTTGGCCCGGTGTGGGGTACCCTGTTTAATCAAATCAGTACGGTGATTGGTGCAAGCCTGTGCTTTGTCATTGCCCGTTATCTCTCTGCAGACTGGCTTGAAAAAAAACTGCCCGACAAAGTCAAACACCTGAAACATGGCGTCGAAAAAGAGGGCTGGCGGTTTGTGGTCATGGTCAGACTGGTTCCCTGGGTATCGTATGCCTTACTCAACTATACCCTCGGCCTCACGCGCATACGACTTGGCGTGCTTATCGGCATTACTGCCGTGTGTATTTTCCCACGTGTGATTGCCTATACCTATATCGGCCATGCCGGACGCATGGCTCTGGAAGGTAAAGAGATGACACTCCAATTAGTACTGCTTATACCATTAATAATGGCGGTTATTTTTTTACCGTATTTTATTGTGCGGGTACGGAGTGATTTGAAACAGTATTTGAGGAAATAGAATAGATTTGGATTTATTATATTATTTAAGTTTTTGTTTCGCCCCTGATGGGCGAGTTCATTTTCTTTATTTGGCTAAAGAAAACAGAACCAAAAGAAAGGCCACCCGAAGGCTGGGTCCTGCGGACTTCCCTGCGCTTCTCGTCATTTTAAGCGCTCACTAAACTCGCTTACGCTCAAACAACGCTCGCTTGATCTTAAAATGACTGCGATGCTCGGCTGCACCAACGGGAATTGAAAAGACAAATCTAAACCAACCCTCACCGTTGCAACTTTGACACATTAGCTAAAAGCAGAACCTATCAACTATTTTTCCAGGTTTCTACTCTGACCCCAAATATATTAGTCCGCTGGAGCTATTTGTTATGCTTATTTTTTATCTGGATATTTGCTGTATATTTCATATGACAGGTTACTAACTTCATGCGACCGCATGAAGTTGGGCTATGGTTTTTTCTTTTATTTTTGTGGATGAAGTTTGAGGATGATAACTAACTTGAATGATGGATTTTCCTTTTACGTTTAAAAAAGACTCCACTTCAAGATTATGAGGTGCCTTTCCCCAATCCTCTCCGATAACGAAAATGTCTACATCCAATTCTTTACAAGCAGATGTGTATTCCAGCTCATAGTAGGGGCGTACAATATCAACACAGCGCAAAGCTTTTAGCATTTCCATTCTTTGCTCAAGAGGAACAACAGGGACATTTTTTTTATAACTTGCTACTACATCATCTGAAGCAACGCCAACTGCAACTGTATCGCCTAATGTTTTGCAATGTTGGAGTAACGCCAAGTGACCAACATGCAATAAATCCCAAGTCCCTACTGTGTATATAAGCATTATATGATTTTTGTCTTAGATTAGATGAAACGTGGTATTGTACCATATTTCTTTCCTCAGGCTAATGTTTCCCACAGATTCAAAGCTCACTTTGTAAACTATGTTGATAAAAGGTAAATCGATGACAGCCGAAAACGCTGAATCTCAAGAGTTACAGCCCAACTCTATTCTCTCCTATGCTAGAGACCTGCCCAATATTTGTTCATTGACTGGATTGGCTTGTGCCCTTCTTGCTATTTACTACAGCATTACAGGGCTTTACGCAGCAGCAATGATTGGAATGATCTGGGCGGTTGCTTTTGACTGGGCAGACGGTCTTATTGCGCGCAGGATGAAGGGACGTACCGGTAACGACCGCATTTTTGGAGGTCAACTTGACGTATTAATAGACATTATTAGCTATGGTGTTACGCCGGCCATTCTGCTTTTGAGTTATGGAAATTTCGAGATCATCTACCTACCCGGTGCATTTCTGATACTTTCAGCTAGTGCACTACGACTGAGTTATTTTACTACCTTTGGTCTTGCGGGCGGAACCAAATACACGGGACTGGCTCTTGATAACAACAATATATTACTTGTGTTCATATTTTTATTTGAGGGTGTTTTTAGCCACGGTATTTTTTCTGTCATTCTCTATGCTAGCGGACTAGGACTCGCAGCCTTGAATGTGTCACAGATAAAAACGCCTAAACTTTCTGGAAATACGGTCAATGTTTTCATGCTCGCCGCCTATACTCTCGGAATAACAGCTATCTATGGCTGGAAGCTTCTTTAGAAAATAAGCGTAATGACGTTTTTGCGTGCTTCATGACTCGCCATATCAAGGTGTATTATGTCTCTCAATATAATATCCAGGTTATACTGTTCAGCTAAACCACTGAATAATTTCATCTATATCTTGACGTGTTTTGTTTCGCTGCTCATCAATCCTATAACCAAAGGCCACCATACATGCCACACCAAACTCAATGCAATCTATACCAAAATCATCAGTCATAAGCATTTCCATTTCTTTAGCTTTATAACCTTCAATAGGACAACTATCTATACCTATCATGGCAGCAGATGTCATCATATTAGCTAAGGCAATATAAGTCTGTTTACTTGACCAATCAAACATTGCACGTTCACTTTCCATGAGATTGAAATCAGATTCTTGAAATGTTTTATAAAAACCTCCTCGTGTTTTTATAACATCATCAGATAAGTGATGAACATCTTGCATCATATGTTTAATATACTGGCTATTGTAATGCATTGTCTTTTGTTTACGAGCCAGGATAACAATAAAGTGGCTGGCTGTTGGCAATGTATTTTGTGCACCCCAAGCCACCAATTTAAGTTTTTCTCGTAAATCCATGTTTTGTACAACTAAAAATTTCCACGGTTCAAACCCAAACGAACTAGGGCTTAAACGAGCGGTTTCCAGGATAAAGTAAAAGTCTTCATCACTTATCTTTTTATCAACATCAAATACTTTACAAGCATGCCTATAATTAAAAGCTTCAATAATTTTATTTTTACCAATCATTTATAATCCTTTTATTAACGTGTTAGAAAAATATGGTTGACATTAACAATATACTTGATATTTATTGATCCCCAATAAACCATAGCTAACTTGATGAAAGGTTCTAGACATAACAGTATGTTAGGCAGAATCCGCACTATTACAATAGTACCGATGCAGCCTATCATGTGATTTTCAACGATATACAGAATGTATATCCTATCGCCACCCGAATGCTCACCGTAAGCAATATCAACTGTAGTGTCAATTTGTGGTGTTTTTCATCCCCCGTTGGTGCAGCCGAGCATTGGAGCTCATCGAAGATCAGGCCCGCAGGGGCGAGTCATGAATGACGAGCGTTTGCAGCGATGCATGGAAGCATCGTCTGCAAACGCCTTCGATGAGCGAAGCGCGCAGGGAACTCCGAAGGAGCAAACCTCTGGGTGGCCTTTCTTTTGGTTCCGTTTTCTTTAGCCAAACAAAGAAAATTAACTCGCTCATAAAGGGCGAAACCACTGCCAAAAATAAACAAAAAACATGAACGATGGGTTTCACTACCCCTACCCACCCCACAAAAACTCAATAAAAGAACTATTTGTCTTTTTTCCCTTTCTCCACCATATGTTGATATAACAAATTCTTCTTCTTACCGGTAATCTTCGCCGCCAAAGCAGAAGCCTGCTTTAACGGTAGCTCACTTGCCAATAACTCAATGATGCGACTATCTTCACTGCTGAGATATTGTTCATCTGCCTCTTGCGCACCTTCGACCAAAATAACAATTTCACCTTTTTGTTGATTGGCATCGTTTTGCACCCACTCCCATAACTGCGCCAAATTATCACGATGAATAGTTTCAAAAGTTTTGGTCAGTTCTCGGGCAATCACCGCTTCACGCTCCGGGCCAAAGGCTTTCACCATGGCTTCGAGAGTATCGGTGATACGGTGTGGCGCCTCGTAATACACCAGGGTGCAGGTTTCCTGAGCCATAGCCTCCAGACGACGCTGACGTGGACCGGCCTTGGTGGGCATAAATCCTTCGAAGATAAAACGATCCGTGGGCAGACCCGCCGCTGACAAAGCAGTCAGTAATGCGCTGGCACCGGGCACGGGCACTACTTTGCAATCGGCATCCTGAGCGGCGCGTACCAGGTGATAACCGGGGTCACTGATCAAGGGAGTGCCTGCATCGGATATCAGGGCGATGCTCTCCCCTGCCTGTAGTTGTTTCACCAGTTTCTCGCAGGCCACACGCTCATTATGCTCATGCAGGGCCATCATCGGGGTGTTGATGGCGAACTGTTGCAACAGAATGCCACTGCGCCGAGTGTCCTCAGCGGCGATGCGGTGTACCTGCTTGAGCACTTCAATGGCTCGCGGCGTCATATCCTGCAGGTTACCAATCGGTGTCGCTACTATATATAAAAGACCCTTTTCCATTGACACGCTTTGCCCTCACCAAGATACTGTATCTTTTAAAGATGCAAAATTATCATAAACCCATCAGGATTACTCATTTTAAGCTCCATGCCCATTCTTTCTAAACAACAGTTTTTTAGTTTACCGTTTATTAGACTATTACCACTGATTCTATTGGTTGCCGGTTGTGCCGCACCTCCCAAGGCACCACCGCCAGTTGATGTGCAGGCCAAACAGGCGATGGAACGCGGCGATTACCACGCAGCCGCCCGCGCCTATCTAAGCCTTGCCCTGAAGACTCAGCCACCTTTACGCCAGCAATACCAATTGATTGCAGCTGAAACCATGCTGGAAACCGAGCAACTCAACCAGGCCGAGCAAATTCTGCAATGGATAAATATCGATGAGTTGAATACCCAGCAGGCGGTACGTTACCAGTTACTTTCAGCACGTATTGCACTGTTTAAACAACAAGCCGAACACACCCTGCGCATCCTGACCAAACCTTTGCCTGTGGATACGGCACCTGAGTATTTTCTGGACTTTCACCAGTTGCGTGCCCAAGCCTATAACCGCCTTGGCAATCATCTGGAGACGGCTCGGGAACACCTGCTGCGGGAGCAATACCTTACCAGCCGCGATATAATTTTCCAGAATCAGGAGGCTATCTGGCAAAACCTTTCCATGCTCAGCGAGACGGCCCTGAAGAAACTGATAATCCAGCCACCACCCGACCCCTTTAGTGGCTGGATGGCACTGGTGATTATCACCAAAGCCAGTGGACTAAGTCGTACAGAAATCAAACAACAACTTAAGGAATGGCGGCAGACATATCCTGAGCACCCGGTGCAAAATTCCATTTTTAATAACCTGCTGGAACGGAGTCAGACTCTGGCCAGTCGCCCGGAGCATATTGCCCTGCTATTGCCACTTTCTGGCCGTTTTGCCCGGGCAGGCGAGGCCGTGCGTGACGGTATCATGGCCGCATACTATGAAGATGCTGATGCCAATAATGACGTGAAAATTCGGGTCTATGATTCAGGCGATGATTCCCGACAGGCCATGGCCAACTACCAACGCGCCGTTAAGAACGGCGCAGAGTTTGTTATTGGCCCACTGGATAAAGGTTCAACCAATGCCCTGGCACAGCGCCGTGAACTACCTGTCACCACCCTCTCCCTTAACTATGGTGAAAAACAGGATATCGCCAGCAATATGTTCCAGTTTGCCCTGCCGCCAGAAAACGAGGCACGTCAAGCCGCAGAACAGGCCTGGCTGGACGGTCACAGTACAGGGGCGGTACTAGTCCCTAAAGGTGCCTGGGGAGAGCGCGTTTATCAGGCCTTTCAAGAACGTTGGGTTGCGCTAGGTGGACAGGTTGTCGCAGAGGGTCGCTATGATGCCAAAAAGAGTGATTTCTCTGCACCACTCAAGCAACTGCTAAACCTGAACCAAAGTGAGCAACGACATAGAGATATACAGAATGTCATTGGCAAAAAGATGGAATATACACCTCGGCGACGCCAGGACATCGATTTTATCTTCATCGCGGCCTTTCCCAGGCAGGCACGCTTAATCCGACCGCAGATCAGGTTCCACCACGCAGCAAAGATACCGGTTTATGCCACCTCCCATATCTATAGTGGCAAAATCGACCGTAACAGCGATCGTGATATGGATGGCATTATCTTCGGTGACATGCCATGGACCCTGGGCCGGGTAAAAAAAGACAAGATATTAAGTGGCTACAGTCATCAATTACAGCGACTCATTGCCCTCGGCATTGATGCCTACCGGCTAATCCCGCAACTGGGGCTATTGGCCCACTACCCCCATGAACGCTTTCCAGGTGTCACTGGTAGCCTGCGAGTCGATCCGGAGCACCGGGTTCAACGACAACTGATCTGGTCCAAGTTCAAGCGTGGCATTCCTCAACCTTTGGAAGAGACACACTAGGACCCGGTGTTAAAGAAGACCCTGAGCTCCAGCGAACGCGGTCAGCAGGCCGAAGAACGGGCATGCCGTTTTTTGCAAGACAAGGGACTAAAACTTCTGACACGCAATTATTCCTGTCGCCAGGGTGAGATTGATCTGGTTATGCACGATAATGATATGCTGGTGTTTGTGGAAGTACGCTATCGCAGCAACAAGCATTACGGCAGTGCCGTGGAAAGTGTCGACAGCCGCAAGCAGGCCAAGTTAATCCGTGCAGCCCAGCACTACCTGCAACAACACCGTCAGGCCGCACGTAACCCCTGTCGTTTTGATGTGATCGGTATAATCGCTAATGGTACTGAGATTGAAATAGACTGGCTCAGAAATGCCATTGAAATGCACTAACGAAACTTGAGATATGAAAATGCTGGATCGAATACATCGAAACTTTCAGGAAAGCGTGCTGGTTAAACAGCAGGCCGTAGAACAGCTGGCCCCCGCTATCGCCACAGCAGCGGAACGCCTCAGCCAGAGCCTGTTGGCAGAGCATAAGATTCTGAGTTGTGGCAATGGCGGATCAGCGGGTGATGCCCAGCACTTTTCTTCTGAGCTGCTCAATCGTTTTGAGCGTGAACGTCCTGGTCTGCCCGCCATCGCCCTGACCACCGATGCCTCAACCATTACCTCCATTGCCAATGACTATCACTTCGATGAAGTGTTTGCCAAACAAGTGCGTGCACTAGGCCAGACTGGAGACATCCTGCTGGCGATCACTACCAGTGGCCATTCCAGCAATGTTATTCGTGCCATTGAGGCGGCCCACGATCGTGGCATGACGGTCATTGCCCTAACAGGTCGTGATGGTGGTGAAGTTGCCAACCTGATGCAGGATAACGATGTTGAATTACGTGTCCCGGCCAGCTCAACGGCACGGATACAGGAAGTCCATTTACTAATTATTCACTGTCTGTGTGACCTCATTGATCTACAACTGTTCGGCCAACAGGTTTAAGACGTCCATCATTTATTATCTTACCGACCCTGTCAGCTAACTACGGTCCAT
>DAOWII010000032.1 GCA_030640985.1 Chromatiales bacterium | reverse complement strand
GGTAGGCTGCTTACTGGACACCGGTTACAACAACTCCAGTCAGGGACTTAAGGCCTACCTCAACCTGGTGGGCGGCGACCATCCAGCCGCCGCTACCTTGCCCAGTGTTGGCGGTACTACATTACCAACCGCCTTGCCCGGTCTTGATAATATCAATCTCGACTTTTCCGTAGGGGGTACCGCCAGCCTTTCACTGGATACCTTCGATGTGGGCAAATACAGCCTTGGCCTGGTCGATGACAGTAGTGGCTATAACTCCGGAACCTCTGCCGTGATGACTGTAAACCCCTTCGCCGTTGTTGTTGATGTCACCGATGCTGCAGGCACCGCCAACCCCGGCGGCACAGCCTTCGCCGGTCTCGGTTTCGTCTCCGCGGCCACACCCTTTAATGCCGAAATCAGAGGACTATTATGGGATAGTATTGACGACACATGCGATACCCTTGGTAATGCCTTGCCCGGCGGTGATGGAATACCCGATGATATAGCGCCCCCCTGTTCAGTTACCGCTGCCAACTTGGTGGATAATCCAACGGCCCCTCGCTTTGCCTGGGACACAACGCTCAGTGATCAAGCTCCCTATACACCCGCCGCCCCAGCCGCAGGTACTTTCACCGGCACCCTAGCCATCCCGGCCGCATCCTATACCGGAGGCAGCGTAACGGTGAATGACCTGGAGTATGCTGAAGTAGGAAGTTTTACTCTGGATATTGCTGTTACTGCCTACCTCAACACCGCCGGAAACGATCTCATCAGCCAGCAAGTGGTCGGGCGATTCTTCCCCGATCGCTTTCTCATCAACCCCGCATCGATAACCCTCACTCCAGCCATTGTTACCGATGCACCTACAAATTCAGGCTTCAGTTATCTAGGCCAGAATACAATGGGTCTTGATCTCACTATTACCGCCGTTAATGCCCTCGGAAATGCTGTTACCCTCTACGATAACAGTGCAGGTGATCCACTTATCGACTACGGCTTTCCTGCCGTCGGGCTTGGTTTGGTCGCCGAGAACAATAATGATACCGACCTCTCTACACGAATTTCGGCCACCACGACGCTCAGTTGGTTAAATGGAGTTGCCACTGTCAACATCACTGATCTGGGAATGGATCGTGACCCGGCTAATTTCGCCGAGGAATTTAGCTCGTTGCTTTTTGGTGCAAGGGTAAATGGTCCAGATGGTGCTATTTTGCAGATACCCGCAGGTGCAGGTATGGATGCCGCTACTGCGGGTGACGATTGCAATGCTGCCTTAAACTGCGATGCACAAGTCCTTCTTGATATTCCATTGGGTCAGGATATAGATATGCGCTTCGGCCGTCTGGTAATGGAAAACACCTTCGGCCCCGAGAACCAGGATCTGCCCCTTCTCTTCCAGGTGCAATATTACGATGCCACTGCCAATGGTTTCCGTACTAGTACTGACGACAGTGCCTCCCTCTACAACATGGGCAATGCTGCCATCACTCTGAATGAAACGGGCGGTGCATTCATATCTCCAGCAGTGGACACCCCGGTGCAAAATGGTTTCCCTAACCCTGCCGCCGCACTCGTGATTAGTGGCACTGGCGTTACCGGACAAGTTAGCTTTGACTACGATCTCACCACTCAACCCTGGCTACGTTTCGACTGGAATGGTAACGGCGATGTTACCGATGATTTAGCCGTTAGTGCCACCGCCACCTTCGGTAGTTATCGCGGCAATGATCACATCATCTTCTGGGAAGAGATTTTTAACTAAAGGTACCGTAAGGTGGTGCACCAGAGTGCCCGCTCAATTTCATTGAGTTATAAATCCACGGTGGGTGATCGAAGGAAATACCTGTGGAGCATTTCATGCGCCACCCTACAGCGGCTCTTCCATCCCCAGTTCCTTGATCTTCCTGGTGAGTGTATTTCTACCCCAGCCTAATAATTTAGCCGCTTCCTGGCGATGACCGCCACTCTTCGCAAGCGCACTTTCAATCATCACCTTTTCAAAAACCGGTACGGCATCATCAAGGATCGACGTATCACCCTTGGCCAGCTGATTTTTGGCCCATCGTTGCAGAGCAGCGACCCAGTCTTCCCCGGCCGTTGACGCTTCGGAGGCGGCCTTTATTTCCGGCGGCAAATCTTCTAGCTGAATCTCCTGACCCGGCGACATCACGGTAAGCCAGCGACAGGTATTTTCCAGCTGTCGCACATTGCCCGGCCAATCCAGAGATGATAAATAAGCCTCTACTTCCTTAAGCATGCGTTTTGTCTCTACACTCAACTCTTCTGCTGCCAGCTTGAGGAAGTGACGCGTCAACAGCGGGATATCTTCCCGTCGTTCACGCAAGGATGGAATGTGAATACGAATCACATTCAGGCGATGAAACAGATCTTCGCGGAACAGACCTTCAGCTACCCGCTGTTCCAAATCCTGATGGGTGGCAGCGATGACTCGTACATCCACCTTGATAGGTGAGGTTCCACCCACCCGGTAAAAAGAACCATCTGAAAGCACTCGCAATAAACGGGTTTGCAGTTCTGCCGGCATGTCGCCGATCTCATCCAGAAACAGAGTGCCGCCATTGGCCTGCTCAAATCGCCCCTGCCGCGCCGACTGGGCACCGGTAAAGGCACCTCGCTCGTGACCAAATAGTTCTGATTCCAGTAGATCCTTCGGGATGGCTGCGGTATTCAATGCAATAAATGGTTTATCTGCCCGTGGGCTATGCCGGTGCAAAGCACTGGCCACCAACTCTTTACCGGTGCCGGACTCGCCGTTTATCAACACCGTAATATTTGAACGCGCCAAACGACCAATGGCACGAAACACCTCCTGCATGGAGGGTGCTTCACCGATAATCTCCGGCGTTTCGCTACCTTGCTCGCTACTATCTGTTCCGGCCTGCTCATGACGATGGGCGATAGCTCGCTGCGCCAGCTCCACCGCCTCATCCACATCAAAGGGTTTAGGCAGGTATTCAAAGGCCCCGCCTTGATAAGCAGAAACAGCACTGTCCAGATCCGAGTGGGCGGTCATGATAATTACCGGTAGCTCTGGATAAAGTGTATTAATTTCACCTAGTAGCTCCAGACCATCCATACCTGGCATGCGGATGTCGGTAATCAATACATCGGGTTCACCGTTTTTCAGTGCAGCCAGAGCACTGTTGGCTTCTTCAAAAGTTCGAACCTCGATGTCTGTTTGATTAAATGCCTTTTCCAGCACCCAACGTATTGAACGGTCATCATCGATTATCCATATTTCGGCTTGCTTGCTCATGACGCTTTCACCTGTCTGGTTTCATTTGCGGGCAAATCTTTCTCTTTGTCGCGCTCTTCTACTGCCAATGGCAGTAGTACGGTAAATACGGTTCTACCCGGTGAGCTATTGCATTCGATCAAACCCCCGTGGGAATTAATCAAGGATTGGGCAATGGCCAGGCCTAGCCCGGTGCCTTCGGCACGCCCGGTCACCATGGGCAGGAAAATACTCTCCTGCATCTTTTCTGGAATACCGGGGCCATCATCGATGACCTCCAGACACAGCACCAGTTTATGGCGAGTCTGGCCTATGGTGTACTGTCGCAGGGCCCGGGTACGTAATGTGATGGTGCCGCTGTCGCCTACCGCCTGCACGGCATTACTCACCAGATTGAGTATGGCCTGAATCAGCTGATCGGGATCCGCAACCAGTTCGGGAATACTCGGGTCATAATCAAAGACGATTTTTACCCCAGCAGGCACATCGACTTTCATCACCCGCCTCACCCGTTCCAGGACTTCGTGAATATTGGTGGAGCGTAACTGGGGCAGGGCGTTAGGGCCCAGCATCCGATTCATCAGATTGCGTAGTCGATCCGCTTCACTGATGATGATAGCGGTGTACTCCTTCAGCTCCTCATCTTCCAGTTCCCGCTCAAGTAGCTGTGCCGCGCCCCGCAACCCTCCCAGGGGATTCTTGATTTCATGGGCCAGGCCACGCACCAACACTCGCGTAGCACTGGTCTGGGCCAGCAGATTCTCCTCACGATTGATGCGTAGTTGCCGATCCACTTCATTGAGCTCCACCAGCAATTCCGGCTCGCGATGGGGATCACTCAGGGGAATGGCGGTGAGATCCACCGTCACTCGTTGATCGACCCCCAACCGTAGAGACAGCTCTCGCTCGGTAAATGGATGGCCACTGTCCAGGGCCGAACGGAAATTCTCCAGCAAGGCCGGGTTCTCTGGCCCAAACAGGCTGCTTGCCTGCTCGCCAGTGATGCGCCGCGCACTTACCGAAAACAGCATTTCTGCCGCCGGATTAATAAAACTCAGCTGTAAAGCCTTATCAAACATCAACACAGCGGTGTGCTGGTTCTCCAGAATTCGCTGAATTGTCTCTGTCTGGGTTGTACTCACCATATTCATAACCCCTGTGTAGCAAGAACCAAACCAGAAATGATAAATATGGTTTTTATTCCCACACCTGTCACATTAACCGGATAAAACACATATAAAACAACAGTTTATATTTATCTTCCATGACTAAAATAATCGCGTTCAGTCATTGCAACAGGTGCAGGACAAAACTTGACTCTAATTATTGGACCATAATGCACCAAAATGGTGCGTATATAAATAGGTGGGAAATGACGGACAAAAAAAACGCCCCAAAAGGGGCGTTTTCTTCGAGCTGAAATGCTAAAACTTAGCAGCTGTAACTTAGCAGCTATAGTACAGATCGAATTCCACCGGATGGGTAGTCATACGCATCTGGGTAACTTCTTCCATCTTCAGGTCGATGTAGGCATCAATCATGTCGTCGGTGAATACGCCACCGGCTGTCAGGAAGGCACGATCAGCATCCAGAGCATCCAGAGCCTGATCGAAGGAATGACATACCGTCGGAATCGCCTTGGCTTCTTCTGCTGGCAGGTCATACAGATCCTTATCCATGGCATCGCCAGGGTGAATCTTGTTCTTAATACCGTCAATGCCAGCCATCAACATGGCAGAGAAACAGAGATAAGGGTTAGCAGTACAATCGCCGAAACGTACTTCAATACGACGTCCCTTGGGGTTGCTCACGTAAGGAATACGAATAGAAGCAGAACGATTTCGGGCAGAGTAGGCCAGCATAACCGGTGCTTCGAAGCCAGGTACCAGACGCTTGTAGCTATTGGTAGAAG
>DAOWII010000024.1 GCA_030640985.1 Chromatiales bacterium | reverse complement strand
TGGTGTTCACCTTATCACCGGCTACACCATTCAATCCGGCCATATCCAGCCCATAAGCGGCACCGGCATCATTGTCCATACTTGCGTAGTGAATATAGACAGAGGTAAATTCATTATAGGCGCGCTCCATGCCTACGGCATTAAATGTCGCATCCTTTCCCGGAGCTCCTGCGCTGTCACTCTGCTTTATGCCATAGGCCAGTTTAAGGGTGTTATCACCGAGACGGTGGGCGATGCTGAAATAGGCATTACTCTCTTCCAGCTGTGTAGTGCCCGCCTTTTGCAACTCGGCCTCAAGCGATTCGTAAACCAGGGCATAGGTGGTCGTCTGCTTAAGGGTGTAGGCCAGAGCCAGACGGTGGCCGGTAATATCCAGACCGTCATATTTAGCACCGTCCACAAAAAGCGTGGCACCCGCATTTGTATCAATATAGCCGACTCCCAGGTAGAGCGGATCCAGGTCATAGGTGATATTGATGCTTAAAGTATCATCATCAAACTGATCATCACTGTGATCGACTCCGTAGGCGACAAACAACGATGTCCCCTGATTAAAGTCTTTTTTAAAGGCGATCACCTCTTCCACTCGACCATCGGTGTCGCCAGCATCAATAGATGCAAAATCATCACCGGTATCGGCATTACCATCAGCACTTACCGCCAGGGCATCCAGGTCGCTCTTTAAAAGCTGAATGGAAACGCCACTGCCCATGAGGTTGTGATAGTCGGCGGAGCTATCGACAAAGGGGTCGAGCTTATCACTGGACCATTTATAGGGGCTGTCGTGGTGGCCCAGAAACAAGGTGCCATAAGCCCCGGTAATGCCCGCAAAGGTATTGCGCTGAATATTAGCAAACTCGCCACTGCTCACGTCGAACCCGGTTTCATATTGCCAGATGCCCCTTGGGCCACTGCCCAAACCATCCATACCTCTGAAACCCAGGCGGGAATCATTGTCCAGTACCTGAGAGCCCATGGCACCACCCGCGACGGAACCATCATCCAGAAATTCCAGTGAGGCATTGGCCTGACCGTAGATTTCCATGTCAGCCATTACCGCCGCCGGCATAAGGCCACCGGCGAGGGCCAATGCAATAAATCTTCGCTTCATACAGCGCATTCTCCTGCTAAATAAATATTCAAAATGGCATCGCCATACAGAGGCCGTCATTATACCGGGCAAAATGATTACATAAACCCCTGGTTTGTTTTATAAAAGAGGCAAGCAAGGCAATTTGCCAATGAGACCCGTAGGGTACGCACGAATGTGCGTACAGAATTCAGATAGGTTTCGTAACGGTGGTATGCACAAAGTACCGTGCATACCCTACCTGACTTGATACTTTCGACTTACAACTTCTCGCTTTACAAATAAAAACGGGCGCCCGAAGGCGCCCGTCTCTTGTTCAGCTCGATTAAAAAATCGATTAGAACACTTTCTTAAAACACTCGACTTAGAACTTGGTACGGATACCTACGCTCAAAGAAGTTGAGGTTTCATCAGCAACACCGGCCAGATCCAGACCCTGAGATGAACCCAGGTTCCAGCTCATAGTAGCGGCACTAGTGTTTACACCATTATCCAGTGAAGAATAGATGGCATAAACACCAACTGTTTCGCTGTAAGCATGCTCAACACCCAGTGCCATGTAGGTAGCGTCCATATCAGTAGCGCCATCAACTTCAGAAGTACCGAAAGCAGCACCGAAGGTGTTGTCGCCTGATGCCATAGTGGCCGCCAGGTACATGGAAGGAATGTCTGTATCAACACCAGTAGCTACATCAGTCAGTGTTACAGTGTCATGAACGAAGCTTATGTTCACTTCATCGTTTACTGCATAAGAAACACCTACGCGAAGACCAGTAGCATCAGTATTGGCAGCGAAGCCATCTTGAGCAACATAACCTACCGCTACGTCCAGCATATCAGTGTCATAGTTAACACTGAATGTTACTGCACCTTCATCAATATCGTTATCATTTGAATCAGGAACGTAAGCAACAGCGAAAGATACGTCATCGTTTACATCCTTCATGAATGCAATTGCGTTATCTGCACGTGTATCAGCAGCGCCATTGGCACCCACGATGTTACGGTAATCAGCGGTGGTGTCACCGAAGATGCCCATGCCTTTAGTAGAAGACTTGTAAGGAGTATCCAGACGGCCTACAGCGATAGTACCGAAGTCACCAGCAACACCTACGTAAGTGTTACGGTCACCAGAGATACCGCCACCATCTTGGTCCATAGCAACTGAAAACTCAGCTACGGCAACAGCAGTCATGCCGTTACCCAGATCTTCGCTGGCTTTAAAGCCGATGCGTGAGCTGTTAGAGCTTACGTTGATACCGTTTTGGCTGGCCTCAGGTGTAGCAACAACAGCGCCGTTGTCAGCAACGTCGATAGAGACGTTAGCCTGACCGTAAACTTCTACTTCTGCGTTAGCAGCCATTGGCGCCATAGCGGCAGCAACAGCCAGAGCGATTAATTTCTTATTCATATTGATGTTCTCCATATTATTTATATAAGTAGTACATGCATTTCTAGCTAGAAAAACGTGCATCCGAACTTTAGACCATGCGTGCACCCTTTTGCAACACCTTTTTTGAAATAAAGTGTAAAAATGTGACATGTTGCATAAAAACAACATCTATTGGAATAACAAGGAGTAAGG
>DAOWII010000155.1 GCA_030640985.1 Chromatiales bacterium | reverse complement strand
GCCTTAACCGATCAATTATTCTGAGAGTCATGGCTGTTCGTCGACAAAAAAAGCTGGGTGCAGGCCAAAGCAGAAGTAGTCCGAGAGGTGGAAATGCCGGTAACGAACAACGGCGCCAGTTGATTGCTCACCAGGCTGCGCGCCTGATAATCGAAGAAGGAATTGAAAATTTTTCCCTGGCCAAGCGTAAGGCGGTGGATAGATTAAAGTTGAGTGACTGCCGTGAACTGCCTGATAATCAGGAGATTGAACAGGCAGTTATGGCCTATCAGCGTCTGTTTCGCGCGAATAACCAACCCGCTCATTTGCTGCAGTTGCGCCGAACGGCCATCGAAGCGATGCGCCTACTGGCATCGTTTCAGCCCCGTTTGACCGGGCCGGTACTGGCAGGAACGGCTGATGCCCATTCACCGGTTTCCTTGCATGTGTTTGCCGATACCCCGGAACAGCTCAGTCTGTTTCTGATGGAGCAAAATATTCCCTATGATCTGGGCGAGCGGAAATTACGTATCGATCTGGATAGTTATTCCAGTATTCCTGTATTTAGCTTCATGGCCGGTGATGTGCCATTGGAAATATTTGTGTTTTGTACTGATGGAATCAGGCAGGCGCCTTTGAGTTCGGTTGACTCCAGGCCTATGACAAGGGTATCAATCACTACCGTTGAGGCAATGGTGGAGCAAGGCACAGACAACAAGTAGTAAACAAGTTCAAGAATGGCTTGATAGTGGTTTGCTTATTAGCCATCTTTTATCGAGCATTTATGGATAGTTCTTTGGATAGGGCGTACGGGCAACTCCTGTATTGATAGCCGCCCTGGCAACGGCAGGAGGGACTTTATCGATAAGACGTGGGTCGAAGGGTTTAGGGATGATGTAATCCGCTCCAAATACCAGACTTTGTTGATCATAGGCCTTGAGCACCTCGGCCGGAACGGGTTCATGGGCCAGTTCTCTTAAAGCATGAACGGCGGCAATTTCCATTTCCTGATTGATGCTGGAGGCATGTACATCCAGTGCGCCGCGGAAGATGAAAGGAAAGCCTAAAACGTTGTTCACCTGATTGGGGTAATCACTGCGGCCCGTCGCCATGATTAGGTCATCACGTACTTCGTGAGCCAGTTCTGGGCGGATTTCCGGGTTCGGATTGGACAGGGCAAAAACAATGGGCTTGGCCGCCATACTGGCCAGCATGGCCTTGTTGATCATGTCGGGGCCAGATACGCCAATAAATACGTCGGCACCATTCATGGCCTGAGCCAAAGTTTTATCTTCCGTCGCCACAGCGAATGCCTGTTTGTAGATGTTGAGGTCGCTACGGTCATTGCTAATAACACCGCCACGATCAATCAGGCGCAGGTTCTCCTTGTCAGCACCGAGGGCTAGCAGCAGCTTCATGGATGCAATTCCGGCAGCACCTGCCCCCAGGCAGACGATACGCGCTTGCTCCAGAGATTTACCCTGTAGCTCCAGGGCATTGAGTAATCCGGCGGCGATAATGATTGCCGTTCCATGTTGGTCATCGTGGAATACGGGGATGTCGAGGCGCTCCTGCAGGGCCTGTTCAATAGCAAAACAGTGAGGTGCCGCAATGTCTTCCAGGTTAATCCCGCCGAAGGTAGGCGCGATATTAGCAACAGTTTGAATAAAGGCCTCAGAGGATGCGGCCTGTACTTCAATATCAAATACATCAATGTCTGCGAAGCGTTTAAACAACACCCCTTTGCCTTCCATGACGGGCTTACTGGCGAGTGGCCCCACATTGCCCAGGCCCAGAACGGCGGTGCCATCGGTGATAACGGCCACCAGGTTTCCCTTGGATGTGTATTGATAAGCGGCCTGGGGATCACGGGCAATGGCCTCTACCGGTACGGCAACACCCGGGGTGTAGGCGAGGCTGAGTTCATGCTGGGTTTCGCAGGCTGTGGTAATCGCTGTGCCCACTTTACCGGGCCGGGGTTTTGCGTGGTAATCAAGGGCCTGCTGTTTGAGATCATTGTTATTCTGTTCGTTGCTCATTTGTATGCTTGTCTCTGTTTGATGTCACGGACTTAATCATTCAATGGCGTCAGGGCGGATGGGTGACGCACCGTCATGCGCAGCTCTTTATTATGATAGTTCAACCAGCCTCGTGTAGTTACACGGCGACCCTCCAACTGTTCTAGATTATAGTCGGAAAAATGGTGCAGCATGTTTCGGGGAATGCGTAGCGCCACCTTGCCTTCAAGGTTTAGCCAGATGGATTTTTTGCTATGGCCAATACGTTTTACCCGTCCCAGAACAATTCGGTAGCCTTCGTCGTTCTTGTTAAGCGTTCTACTTTCTACACCTTGATAAGAGGAAAGCGCCCAGATGCCCTTTGATAATTTGCGAGCCTGCATTTCCTGTCTGGCATAACAGTTATGCGCCCAGGTATTGGGTGGGTCAACAATTGAGGTAGCAAACCCCTCAGCCAGCAGCTGTGCCGAGACATTTATGCCATTGGGCAGGAACAGGTGGGCCAGCAGGCGGTCATATTTATCCTGTGGCTCGGCACCCAGGCGTAACCGAACTTTCGTGCCTGAAGGTAAAAGCTGCTTCAGGCGCTGGTAGGCCGCCTCTGCGAAGGGCTCGGAGGTTTCACCTCGATAACCTCTCTCCGGGGTATTAATACCGATAAGACGTACTTTACGTCCATCTTCCAGGCGCACCGTATCACCATCGTAGATGTGGGTAACCCGGGCCCGCTGATCGGTATGGTTCGTGGGGCAAGGTATTGTTTCTTCTGCATGGCCCGGCAAAGACAGCAGGCAAAAAAGCAGGGTAAATACTGTACCCATAAACGCAAAAGGGGCGTCCAACCTGGACACCCCTTTTAACAGCCGTTTGGCTTGCATAGCTGTTTTAATTATTTTTTT
>DAOWII010000154.1 GCA_030640985.1 Chromatiales bacterium | reverse complement strand
GTTGTGGCGAGTCCAAGCCCGAGTCCATTGATGAAGGTTGAAGTGACAGCGAGTAATGGACATAGGCCTAAAATTTGTACAAAAGCAGGATTGTTAGTCCAGAGTCCATCACGAATAATGTTGCGGTAAATATTGTCACTCATGAGCAGTCACCTCGGTCTTCTGTAAATCCTTATTTTGAGAATTCTTGTTTGTATGTTTCGCTTCTTCTGCCAAAAACTTAGCCGGAGTGTTGAAAATCGAATCTTCATTATCTCTGTAATAAAGCAGGCTGTTGTGCACGGCTTTTACGATAGCTCGGGGGGTGATAGTTGCGCCGGTAAATTGGTCAAAGACACCGCCATCTTTTTTAACTTTCCATTGTTCCGGATTGGGGGAATTCAACGAACGTCCGGTGAAGTCAAGAATCCAGTCAGAACGTCGCTCCTCTATGCGATCACCAAGCCCTGGTGTTTCGCGGTGTGAGATAACACGTACACCGGCCAGTTCCCCCCCATAATTGACAGCAACAAGTAGTTTGATGCCGCCACTATAACCATCGGGTGCAATGCTCGCGATGATGGCCGCAACGGGTTTGTCTTTCATGCGAGCACGATAAATTCTGACAGGATCTTTGCTACCCAATTTTTCCGGGGCAGTCACCTCAATGACGTCGTTATAAGGATCATTATCATGTCGTTGTGTCGGTACAAGGGCATGCAGACTGCGTAACAAGGCCTGGCGTTCATTTTCCTTGATGCGCTCATCAGTTGCATCATAGGTCATGGCTACCAGGCCGGTTCCGATAATGGCAAATAGACCGAGTAATAAAGAACTAAGAAGAGTATTGCGTATGGCCATTATCTACTTTTCCCTGTTGTGGCCAAAGACACGGGGTTGGGTGTAGTAGTCGATGGTAGGTGCCGTCATGTTCATTAATAAAATGGCAAAGGCGATACCATCAGGGTAGCCCCCCCAGGTACGGATTACATAGGTCAGTAGTCCAACGCCTGCACCAAAGATCAGGCGGCCACGCAGACTGGTTGCTCCGGTGACTGGATCGGTGGCGATAAAAAAAGCCGCTAACAGGGCGCCGCCGCTAAACAGGTGAAATAAGGGGTCGGCATAGCGCTCGGGATCGGCAAGGTTAAATATCAATGCAATTAGAAACAGGCTGCCGAGTAAGCCGACGGGCACATGCCAGCTAATGACTCTTTTATAAATAAGCCAGAGGCCCCCGAGAATAAATAGCCCGTTAACGATTTCCCAGCCTTTTCCTGCCAGGGCTCCAAAAACTTCTGAGCTTGCCATGGTCGCACTAATTGTATGCTCCAGACCCAACTGGGTTTTTATACTATCCAGTGGCGTGGCCATGCTCAGGCTATCAATGGCAATGGGCAATTGTCCGGTAAACACATAAGTCAGGCTGGAGAGCAGGCTGAGTGATTCGGTTTGCAGGGATAGTGGTGGCAGCCATGAGGTCATTTCCAGGGGAAAAGAAATGAGCAACATGACATAACCTACCATGGCGGGGTTGAACGGGTTATAACCCAGTCCGCCATAGAGGTGTTTGGCAACAATAATGGCAAATGCTACGCCGGTGACCAGTAGCCACCATGGGGCCAGTGGGGGCAAGGCTATCGCCAGTAGCACCGCGGTAACCAGAGCACTGCAATCGCTTAGTGAGGGCATAGCCGGGCGCTTACGTAACCAGAGAACAATGGCTTCGCTTACCAGTGCAACCATGGCTGCGAGTACAATATTGATCAGCACTCCCCAACCAAACAACCAGGTGCTGGCTGCGACCGCAGGTATCAAGGCTGCTAGTACCAGCAGCATTTCCTTGCTGACGGTATTAATGCCATGCAGGTGGGGTGAGCTTGTTGTGTGATTTACCATGGTATTAAAATCATTTACATGTATGCAGGTGTTTAGTGCTCACCTGGTTTGGTTTCAGATGCCGCTTCACGAATGGTATCGACTTCTGCAATCTTTTTCTGTTGTTCAGCGGTCAGGTTATCTGTGTTTGCAGGCACCACATCACTGGCTTCTTTTTTGGCCTTGGCCCTTGCCATAGCTGCGTCTATGGCGGCCTTCTTGGTATCTTTTGTTGTACCGGATTCCAGTGCTTCTTTTTTCTTTCTCAGGCGTGCCGCGCGTTCGGCTTTTTCTCTGTCAATGCGATGTTGTCGGAACTCATGACGTTCCCGGGCGAGATCTGATTTTTTCTTTTCCCGTTCCTGGTCCCATATCTCATTTTTAGCAAAACGATAATACTGTACCAGTGGTAGCTTACTGGGGCAGACGTAAGAGCAGCAACCGCATTCAATGCAATCGAACAGGTTGTAATCCTGTACCTTGTCGAATTCCTTGGATTGCGAATACCAGTAGAGCTGTTGTGGAAGCAGGTTTACAGGGCAGACACGGGCACACTCTCCACAACGAATACAGGAAAGTACTGCTGTCGGCGTAGACGCATCATTTTTCTTTGTGGCCAATAGGCAATTGGTTGTCTTGACTACCGGAGCATCGATGTCGTTCAAGGTATGGCCCATCATCGGGCCCCCCATAATCAGTTGGCCCAGATCAGGAGAAGTACCTCCAGCCGCTTCCAGTATTTCCTTGATTGGGGTTCCTACACGAACCTCCAGGTTCTGCGGGCTGTTAGCGGCCTCACCACTGACTGTCAGGATACGGGAAATGAGAGGTTTGCCATTAATAACCGCATGGAAAATACTTGCCGCGGTGGCGACATTGGAGCAGACAATACCAATATCGATAGGTAAACCCTGGGTCGGAACCTCCTTTCCTGTAAGTACTTTGATTAACTGTTTTTCGCCGCCGGTAGGATAGCGTGCGGGTATCGGAACTACCTCAATATTCTCGCAACTCTGAGGCAGATGTTTTTTGGCCCCGGCCAATGCTGTTTCGAGTGCACTAATTGCTTCCGGCTCGTCATTTTCGATGCCAACGATACATTGGCGTGCATTGAGGGCATGGCTCATGATTTGAGCACCTGCAATGATTTCTTCTGCACGTTCCCGGATCAGCATTTCATCACAGGTAATGTAGGGTTCACATTCAGCGGCATTGAGAACCAGTGTATCCACCTGGGTTCGCGGCCCGGGGTTGAGCTTGATAAAGCTGGGGAAGCCCGCACCGCCAAGCCCGATAATTCCGGCTTCACGCACCAGATTACGTAACGCACTGGGATCCAGTTGAGTGTAATCTGCCACTGGCTGGTGTTTAATCCAGGTATCCTGACCATCGGTTTCAATCACGATGCACTGGCCATCAAGGCCGGATGGGTGCGGTACTGCCCGTTTCTCAATAGCAATTACGGTGCCGGAGCTGGAGGCATGCACCGGGGCACTGACAAAGCCTTCTGCTCTGGCCAGCACCTGTCCCTTAAGTACTTTGTCACCAATTTCGATTATGGGTTTGGCAGCACTGCCGATGTGTTGCTGTAGCGGCAGTATGAGGTATTTCGGGATGGGGGCCTGCACAATCGGGCTGCCAGTCGATAAGCCTTTGTGTCCTGGCAACTCCAGCCCACCGTTAAATTTCCACAATTTACGTTTCACGCCCGACTCTCCAGAGGAGTCACTGGATAGGGCCATTTCCAGCTGGTGATATCCTCTTTTATCGGGACCATATCAATACAATCTACCGGGCAAGGCTCTACACACAGCTCACAACCGGTACACTCATCGGCGATAACCGTGTGCATTTGTTTGGCGGCACCCAGAATGGCATCCACTGGGCATGCTTGAATGCACAAGGTGCAGCCAATGCAGACTTGTTCATCGATTACAGCCAGTGTTTTTTCTTTCTCAACACCTGCATCAGGATCCAGTGCTATCGCATCTCGACCTAATAGATCAGCCAGGGCCTGAATAACGGTTTCACCACCGGGTGGGCAGCGGTTGATCTCTTCCTCTCCTGCTGCAATGGATTCGGCATAAGGGCGACAGCCGGGATGACCACATTGGCCACATTGGGTCTGGGGAAGAATGGCATCGATCTGATCAACTACCGGGTCGCTTTCTACCTTAAAGTAGACGGCAGAAAATCCCAGCAACAGGCCGAAGATAACAGACATCACGGTAAGGGCAAGGATGGCAGTCAGCATTGCGGTTTTATACCCTAACCCTTAACCAGGCCGGAAAAGCCCATAAAGGCCATGGACATCAGGCCTGCTGTTATCAGCGCAATGGCGGGTCCGCGGAAGGCCACAGGAACATCCGCAGCGCTAATACGTTCACGCATGGCTGCAAACAGCACCAGTACCAGCGAAAATCCCATGGCGGCGCCAAAACCATACACGGCTGATTGCAGGAAACCATTTTGGCTTTGCACGTTTAAGAGGGCAACGCCCAGCACCGCACAGTTGGTAGTGATTAGTGGCAGGAATATACCCAGCACCTGATATAGCAGCGGACTGGTTTTGTGTACGACCATTTCGGTGAACTGTACCACCACTGCAATGACCAGAATAAAGGTAATGGTTCTCAAATACTCCAGCCCCAATGGTGCAAGCAGGTATTCATTGGCCAGGTAGCTGCAAACGGAAGACAGGGTGAGTACAAAGGTAGTGGCCAGCCCCATGCCCATGGCTGTTTCCAGCTTGCGTGAAACGCCCATAAACGGACACAGGCCGAGGAATTTTGCCAAAACAAAATTGTTTACCAAAATGGTGCTGATGAGGATGAGGGCTATCTCAGTCATATGTGTCTGTGGCTGCTAAAAAGTCTCTTTTTTATAAGGGTTCTAAAAAACGGGCGTTATATAACTAATATTGCTAATTCTATACAAAAAGGGCAGTGGCCACTATCGTTGATTTGGAATGTCCATAGTGCCATAGGTAATAACAATGGAGTACACTCGGGTATAGGCTGTGACTGGGTTAATAGTTAGTTGGGAAAATATGCACTAAGCTGGCCGTTCATTTTTTGGTTCTCGTACTTGCAAAGGGATGTTCTATGGAAATTAGCGATACGGATAATAAAAGGGTCTCCAGGCTCATACTTCATCAGGATGACATTTTCAGCAGAAGACGGGTATTTGGTATTATCAAGGGACGCTACTTTGAGGTTTGCCATACCGACAAGAAGAAAAAACAGATCTATTGCCTGGATTTACTAGCCATGTCACCTGAAAGTGCACAGACTTCAATTTACAGTTGGCCCTGGCTTATCGCTGCAGTTCTTTCACTGGCTATCACTGCTGCGATTACCTTAATAAATTTCACCGGGGTGGATATTGGGCCATGGGGTTATCTTGGTGGGGTCCTCTCATTCTATCTGGCCATAGGGCTAATGGTGATGTTTTTCCATGTATCACAAAAACTTGAAATTTTCTGCAGCCAGTTTGGCCGCGTTCCCCTGGTGAAAATGCTGCGTAATAATCCTGATGAGTCAGGCTATGATGAATTTGTTGAGCAACTAAAACAAAGCATCATGAAGAGTGTTGCGGCGGCCAATATCAAAGAAGAAAAACATCGGGCAGGTGAAATGCGTATGTTGCGTCGCCTGTGTGAAGAGGGTGTTATTAGTCGTGAAGACTACACCCGAGCAAAGCAGAATATCCTGGGTGTGGTTGATGGTGATTCCTTGATGCAGCTAGCCAGTTAAGTTTCTTTGCTGTAATAGTTTAGTTTTCATACTTGTATCGTTTCAAAGCTAATTTTATCCATACTCTGAGTACCCCAGTGCTGGTTCCACCCCTTATGGGCGGGTTCATTTTCTTTGCTTGTCCAAAGACGCCGTGAGGGAAGCTTGGCAAGCTGACCGAGGAAGTACCCTTGGGGTAAAACAGAACCAAAAGAAAGGACACCCTATGCACTTGGCCTGCGGCTGCCCGCCTCAACCATGGCTTATTGCGGTCGGCCTGACGTGACCTCCTGTCCCGACAGTCCTCAATCGGCCGTCCATGGCCGATTGACCCCAAACGCCACGGCCTCGTTGGCAAGTTCGAAGGGATTATTTACAACCCAACAGGCGGCATTAAACCTGTAAGGCTATATTCACTTTATGTTTGTTTTTCAGCCCTGCTGGAGTACCCTCGTGGTTGCTTAAGTTGAGTGAAAAAAGAGATACACAGGGTTATCCGCCATGACTCACACCATTCTCCATGTGGACATGGACGCCTTCTATGCCTCCGTTGAAGAGCTGGACGATCCCGCCCTGCGTGGGCAGTCGGTGATCGTGGGTGGCCCGTCAGCGAAGCGCGGGGTGGTGGCGGCCGCCAACTACCGGGCGCGCAGCTACGGGGTGCACAGCGCCATGCCCAGCAGTCAGGCCCTGCGGCTCTGCCCCGAGGCGGTATTCCTCCCGCCGCGTATGGAACGCTATGTGGAGATATCCCATGAGATCCATGAAGTCTTTCAGCGTTACACCCCCCTCATTGAACCTCTGTCTTTGGATGAGGCCTTTCTCGATGTTGGCCAAAGCCTGAAGCTGTTTGGTACCGCCGAGCACATCGGGCAAGAAATCCAGCGGCAGATCCAGGAGGAGCTGGGCCTGGCCGCATCGGTTGGCATTGCACCCAACAAGTTTCTGGCCAAACTGGCCAGTGACTACAACAAACCTTATGGCTTTGTGGTGGTGAAAGAAGATGCCATTGATGCCTTTCTCACGCCTTTGCCCGTGACCGCCCTGTGGGGGGTGGGCAAGGTGAGTGGCAAGGTATTCCAGAAGCTTGGCATCGAGACAGTGGGGCAGCTACGGGGCTATTCCCGGGAGTTGTTGCAGCAGTATTTTGGTTCCCAGGGGGAGCATTTCTGGCAACTGGCCCGTGGCATCGATGAGCGTGAAGTGGTGCCTGAGCACGAAGCCAAATCTATCTCCAACGAGACAACCTTTGGCCAGGATATCAGCGACCGGGAGCTGCTGTTGGGGGCGCTGCTGGCCCTCACCGAACAGGTAGCCGGCCGCCTGCGCCGCGCCGGACTCAAGGGGCGCACAGTACAACTCAAGGTAAGGTATTCAGATTTTTCCACCATCACCCGATCACACACCCTGCCTGCTGCTACCGACATCACCGATCTCCTGTGGCAGACCGTGCGGCAAATGTTTGAACACCGCCTGCCAACACGTCACCTCTCTCTGCGCCTTATAGGCATGGGCGTAAGTGGTCTGGCCGAGGAGGCAGAGCCCCAGCCAGACCTGTTTGTCGATGACGAACAGGAACAGCAGAGCCAACTGGATAGTGTCACAGACACCATTCGGGAGCGATTTGGGAAAGAGGCTTTGTCGAGGGCCGGGACATTGCGGCGCAAGAAGGATTAAGGCCCTGAAGCGGCGCTGACGGTGTTAAAAATAAACTCAAAATCCTCATTTACTATATGTAAACCGGCAATTGCTCCAGGCATAGCTCTAGCTCCTGCATCCATGCAGTCGTGCGGTTTTTCGTTTATTTTTGCCTTGTCATCATCCACTTGATGAACTTAATCAGAGGCTCCGAGGTGAAGGGGTATTTTAAATTGCTTAACGCCACTTAATTAAATAGCATTTTTTCGACTACTTGGTTTACTTGTTCTTTTCTGGCGAACAAAGACACTCAATCAACCGCTCTACCTGTTGCGTACAGCAACCAGTTCCCATTGTGGCATAGGTCTGTTTTTTAATCTCTGCCACTGTCGTAGCCCCATTTACGATGGCATTTATAATATCCATCTTAAGAACCTCATTACAGACACATAGATTTTTGTCTAAGTCCTTATTAAGGATAGGTGGAAGTTTATCCAGCGAATCTGAGAACTGAGCTGTTTGTTCTTCAAGAGTCATAATGTCTTTATTGTTCTGGATGTTTGGGGTCAGGTATGGGCTAATAGTTAGACTTTTATGGAGTAAGCTCAATGCTATGAGCATGGGTAATACGTTTGTTTTCAGGTGGTAGTTGCCTGTAGTCAAAACTATAAATGGCATCCAGATAGTGACTTGGGTTATTTGGAACAGGAAAGGGTAATCCTTCAAACTCCATTGTTGTAAGTGGGAAAACTTTTTCAATATCAAACCAGGCTGCCACATCTGGCATTTCGCCCCCGTAAATAACTTTCGTTTTATTTATTTCCCACCCTTGATGTTTTTGTTTTAACGAGTCTACTAAAGAAGCTCTTTTTGCGGGATCATCATTTCCATTTGGTGTATGTAGGCTGATAGAAGATACGTCTCTTATCTCTTTCAACGTACTGTCATACAGTATTCTGTTTGCTTCTGTATTTTCTATGGCCAGCATTGGGAAAATATCAACAAACACCCCTTGATGGTAGTTTATTTGTTTGTCCTTTTCGTGAAACTCTACAATCCTGGCTTTATTGGAGCGCAGCTTGATGTAATCGAATTTGAAATCTTTATCGGTTTGAGAGGTTTGAAGGAATATCTCACTTGAGAGTTCACTTTTAGCTATGGTTGAAAATTTATTGTAGTCCTCTAAAGGCATAGATAAATCAATATCATCATCCCAGGGTATAAAGCCCTGATGGCGAACGGCACCTAATAAGGTGCCAGAATCTAACCAATATTGTAATTGGTGCTTTTTACATATTGCATCAAACTCGATTAGCATATCGAGCATAATCAGTTGAGCTTTACGTAAGCGTTCTGGGTTTACCATTAGGCTATACCATCAGGTTCTGGCTACACCATAATAATCATGCAGAGCATTAATGAGTATATCGGTATATTCTTTAGTCATTTCACCCATGTGGGAGACTCTAAAAACAATATCACGTTCTGCACCTCCATTAGGACATACCATTACCTTGTAGTTTGCTTCTAAGTCTTTGACTATGTCCATTGCTGATTTCCCATCAGTAGGGGTGAGGGTGGTCATCGCATTTGGCATGTAGAGTGTATATTCTTTCAACGGTAATGCTTTTATGCTTGCTCTAAAATAGTCAGCTATTTCTTTTGCGCTGGCGATACTTTGCGCAATACCACCGCGCTCTTTAATTTGATTAAGCCTGGCCTGTAGTTGCAACATAATCGTAACGGCAGGTGTGTAGGGTGTTTGCCCTCTTTCACCGTTGGTTAAATAATCTTTAAAGTTAAAGTACAATGAATTTACATCGTGCAGTTTATTTAGGGCTTTAGGGGAAAGTATTACCATTGTAAGCCCAGGTGGTAATGCCAGGCCTTTTTGAGAGCTGGCAATGACAACATCTATATTCGACTGCTGCATATCCAGTGGATCAGTCACGAGCATGGAGATGGCATCAACGATATAGAGCATGTCATGCCTAACCGCATAATCCCCCATAGCATCAAGGTCATAGAGGTGCCCGATAGATGTTTCGTGCGCATTTACGACTAATGCAGTGTAAGTTTCATTGGGCGCTAAACTTTCAATGTCGCTTAGGTTGGTGTTCTTAACCTTGAAGTTGGTGTGCGGTACCGCATGTGTGGCACAGATATCCACAAATCGTTGACCAAATCCTCCGCCATTAACCACTAAAGCATGATCATTTTTATTGAGTAAATTCATTACGGCAGCTTCCATGCCTGCAGTGCCGGATGCTGTGAGGAAAATGACTTTAGACCCTTCTGGAGCATTGGCCATGTCTAAAAGCCCATTTTCGCAAGCGAAGGTCACGTCCGAAAATCCACTGTTTCTAAAGTAGGGTGTTTGTTTTGCACCCACTTCTAATATCTCGTCAGACATTTTTACAGGGCCAGGGGTGAAAATGGCGTAGTCTTCATAAATCATTTTGAGCTTTCCAGTTCTTTCAGTTTTCTTTCATTATATTCCAGGAGCACCCTGTTAATGCTGATCATATCTTTGGGTGATAACATCCTGGACTTACGCTTATCCCTTTGGATAAGTGAAACAAATTCGGCAATCATATAGCGTAGTCCGCAGCCATCAAACTCATAATTGAATGTTAGGCTTTTACGCTCATCTTCAAAGCGCACATGGAATTGTTTGGTTAGCCACCAGGGGGCAGGGATATAAACATAACCTTTTGTTCCAGAAATTACCGCATCTCCTTCTGACTTAATGCCCGTTGCGACATTGGAAATACCAATGGCGCCGCCTTTATGTTTGCTGATGATAAGATTCGAAACATCATAGCCCTCCGTGCCCTGATCAAAAAAAGTGATATCGCTGCTTTCTCCTAAAATCTTATTAACCAGCAAAGAAGGGTAAGACGATAAAATGTTGGTGGCGCCCTGACTCATAAAGGTATCGGGGTAATCTTTTTCTTTATAAAGCGAAGTGCGCGTTGCCCTCACTTCTTTAATGTCACCAATTATTCCTTTGTCTAACTCGGTTAGCAGCTGATTGAAGGCAGGTAAAAAAGCAGTTTTGAGAGCGGAAAGCAGTAAAACTTTTTCTTTTTTAGCTAAAGAGAGTAACTCGCTTAATTCGCTTTTATGCAGTGCAAGGGGGTTTTCACACAAGACATGTTTTTTGGCAATTAATGCTTTCTTGATAAGCGTGTAATGTTCTTCTAACGCAGTATCAATGTAGACGGCAACAATGCTGGTGTCTAAAAAGTCATCGTAATTGTCATGACCATATTCAATGCTTGTGCTTTCATGGGTGAATTTCTTTAAGGCCGGTAAGTCAGATGAATAGATACGATTGATCTTTAAGTTTGGTATATGCCTGGCTTCATCTATAAAGGCTTCAGTATCGCGCCCAAGGCCGACAATGCCTAATTTAATTAAGTCAAAGTTATCTTTCCTTAGCACGGTGCTAGATATGCCTTCTGTACGAGGCAGGTACTCAACTTGAGTGTACTCATTGAGGTAGTCAAATATGCCTTCCCAATCATCACCAATGGCAAAAATATCAACTTTATATTTAACTATGTCTTCTGCTTTTTGTTTTTTATGTTTTTCTATAATGACTTTGTCAACAAAATCCAATGCCTCGATGACTTGCGTGCGTTTTTGTGTGCTTTCGATAACATTTAACTTGCCACGAGAACGATCATAATTCTCGTCAGTTACACCCACAATGAGGTGGTCACCTAATGCTTTGGCGCGTTTCAATAGTCGTAGATGACCTTCATGAAACATATCGAATGTTCCATAAGTAATAATCGTTTTTGCTTTATTTGTCATTAATATTGTGTGTGGTTTCTTGCGTATGCGCGATTACTCCACCAGCATCAGGCTAAGCCCGGGCACGTAAGTAATGATCAGCACCGCCAGCATGAGGATAAAGAAAAACGGCAGGGTGGCGCGGTAGAGTTCCATGATGGGCTTGCCAAAACGGTAGCTGGCGATGAACAGGTTCATGCCCACCGGCGGGGTGAAGTAACCCACCTGCATGTTGGCCAGGAAAACGATACCCAGGTGCACCGGGTGGATGCCATAGGCCATGGCCACCGGCAGGATAATGGGCACCACGATCACCAGGGCGGAGAAGATATCCAGCATGGTACCGAGTATCAATAAAAAGATATTCAGTAGAATCAGGAAAGTCCATTTGCTGTCGACGTGTTCCTGAATGGTTTCGAACAGTTTGGTGGGGACTTCCGTATCGATAATGTAATTGGTGGATGCCAGCGACACGCCGAGGATGAGCATGATGCCGCCTACCAATATCATTGACTCACGAATGATAGCGGGCAGGTCTTTCAGTTTAATCTCGCGCTGAATAAAGACCTCCACCACCAGCACATAAAGTGCTGTGACCGCTGCCGCTTCTGACACCGCGAAATAACCACTATAAATGCCGCCTAAAACGACGAAGGGTAAGGGGATTTCCCAGGCAGATTCACGCAGGCTGGCAAGGAACTCTTCTTTTGTCACCTTGGGCTGTGGTGCCCGTGGGGCACGCTTCTGCATCATGCTGTAAATCGAGAGCATCACCAGCATTAACAGACCTGGCAGGATGCCGGCAAGAAATAGATCGTCAATACTGACCGGTTGATCCAGTCCCAATTGTTGGGCCACAACGCCATAAAGAATCAGCGGTAGTGAAGGGGCAAATAACAGGCCCAGACTTCCTGAGGTGGTAATCAGGCCAAGGTTAAAACGCTCCCGGTAGCCTTCCTGTGCCAGTGCCGGGTAGAGCAGGGCGCCGAGGGCGACAATGGTCACGCCGGAGGCGCCGGTAAAGGCGGTAAAGATAGCGCAGGCGGTCAAGGCGACAATGGCCAGTCCACCGGGTAGCCAGCCTAAAAGAGCGTGTGTGAGACGTACCAGGCGGGCAGCAGCATTACACTTGCCAAGCATATAACCGGCAAAGGTAAATAGTGGGATAGCGAGTAACACAGGCATTTCCGCCAGACGGTAAATTTCAATGGCGACTACGGAAAGATCGATCTCTTCGCTGTAGAAGCCAAGCAAGGCGCTACTGGCAATAATGGTAAATAGCGGAGCACCAAGCAGTGCTAACAGTATTAATAGCAGGGCAGCAGGCATCAGGCCTCAGCCTTTTTCTCTTGCCATTGACGGGCAATAGCGAAAACAGAAAGCGTGGCATGGATGCAGTAACGCACCGCAATCATGCCAAAGGCGAAGGGAATAATACTTTCGAAATACCAGATGGGGATTTTGGAAAATGCCATGGTTTGCATTTCGTAATCCATGAAAGCAAAGCGCGCACCGTGCCAGGCGATGATGCTGCAAACCAGTATGGTAAACAGTTGCGTCACCAGTGCCACCGCGTGACGCGCTGAGTCTGGAATAAACGGTGCCAGTGCATCAATGGTGATATGTTTACCGTCACGGCTGGCGGCAAGTCCGCCCAGCAGTCCCAGCCATAACACCATCACTCGCAGTAGTGGATCGCTCCAGCTAAAACCAAAATCAAAAAAATTACGCAGAAAAATCTGTGCCGATGCCAGCAGGATCATGCCGCATAGCAGTAGCACCAGCATGCCATCTTCAATACTGTGAATGAAGTGTAGACAGCGTTGCAAAAAAGAACGCTTCTGATTAGCCATGGTGCTATCAGTCATTAGTTTTTCTGGGCACTATTTGCCCGAACATTGTCCCGGTAATCTTTCAGGTGTTTTTTCAGAGTCTCAAACATTGCCGGGCTGTAAGCGCCTTGCTTACCCAGTTCAACCAGTGCCGTTTTGGAAATGCTATACCAGTTGTTTTTTTCTTCCGCTGTGGGCTGGGTGAATGTGATGCCTTGGCTCGACAGTGCCTGTTTGGCTTTGTTATTGTCTTCCCGATTCAGCTGGTCAAGCCGGTCAAAAGTTTCGCTCATTACTTTCTGAACAATGGCTTGATCCGAAGGCGTCAGCTTTTTAAAAGCCTTACGATCAATGGCCAGTATTCCCATCAAAAATACCAGAGGTTCATCGGTCAGGTATTTCATTTTGGTGTGCCATTGAAAGGCAATGGCACCGGTAGCTGTACCGGCCGCCGTATCGATGAGGCCTGTCTGCAGGCCGGTATAGACATCGGCTATGGCGAGTTGGATGGGTGAAATGCCAGAGGCTTCAAACATGGCCTGACTCACCATGTCGCCCTGGGGAACCCATACCTTGAGTCCTTTCAGATCACTCGCCTTTGATACTGGGCTATTGCTCAATAGATAGGCGAAACCACCTTCACTGATGCCAATGGCGACCAGGCCCTTTTTTTCAAGGCCTGCACGGATACTGTCGTCCATGTGTTTACGTACATAATCGATCTCATCATAGGAACGGAAAACAAATGGTAGGCTGTAAATCTGGGCGTCAGGATAAATATTAATAAGACTACCCGAGGCAAATGCTCCTCCATGCAGTTGTCCAACACGCATTTTGCGTAAGACATTTTTATCGTTACCCATTACGCCACCGGGATAAAACTTCAGTTTTACCCGGTTGGATGTTTGCCTGGCGATAGTTTTAGCACCCTGTTTCATTTCTTTCATCCAGGTGGTGCCTGAGGGAGCCAAAGTAGCAATCTTTAGTGTGACCGCCTGTGCAGTGGATAGCGTACTGGCAAACAGTAATATGGAACAAATTACAAAAACCTTTTTAGACATCATTAACTCCAATGACGGTATCGTGAGTTTAAAAATATTCATCTGCACTTAATAATAATTTACGTGCCTGGTCCTGAGCCAGTATATTAGCCAGGGTGAGTTCAGGGGTGACAGGGTCAGCGGCTATCACTTCACGTAGTAGTTTGTCATGTAATTCGCGCTCAAACATCAGTCGGGCATAGTGTTCGGCGTAGAGGGTTTTGGCCATCAGGTTATGGTTGCTCGAAATGGTGATAGCACGTTCAAAGTGTGCTTTAGCCAGCTCGGGTTTTCCGCCCAGGGCGGGGGGGAGCTGAGACTTTATCACGCCGAGATAAAGGTGCGCACCTCCACCATCATGGTTTTCATCCTGTTCCAGCACCCACTGCATCATGGCTTCCAGCTTTGGTACAACAGCTATGGCATTCCAGTCATCGCTATTCACCTGAATCCATGAGGCCCAGGCAACAGCAAAGCCATACACGGTATCAATATCACCCTCGTCCGTGTCGGTTAGCACGGGGCTAAAGGTCTGAAAGGGGGCATCAATAACTTCGCATAGTTTTTCCAGGCGCAAGCATAAACCACGTTTTCCGTATGTGAGGGCTCTCTCTGCCAGACGCCTGGCCCGCAATTCATCTTCAGCAAAATTACCTGCATAGGTGCCATATAGTTTGGCTCCAGCCATGAGCAGATCGTCACTTTCAGGGTTGCCCTGTATTTGGGCATCCAGAATTAGCAGAAAGGTAGGTATGCCATCACGGGCTGTTTCGGGATCATTCTGATTAAGAATGGCGAGGGAAAGATTATCCGTCAGGCTGGCAGTTGCGGAGCTCATTATAATGGAGCAACCCGCAAACATCGGGAGTATCAACAGGCTTACTAATAAACGAATCATGTAAAATCAAGCAGTTAGTATCAGTAAAAGTAACGGTATTATATAGATTTCAGTGAGTTAGTGACAGAGCCAGGCTTTAGTCCTGAATTTGGTGAATTAATTCCCCGGCCAGATAAACTCTACCCGAAGTCCGCTGGGTTCGGTGCACATCATGTGCATGGCAGGGCCATGCCGTAATAGCTCGGGTGCAAACTCGATATTGATATCTTTTGCGTGGGAGATTATTTGATGTATTCGGGTTAAGGCCTGCTGGTTTTCTACCTTAAGTGCCACATGATGTAATCCAGGCTTGTGTTTGAAATCGAAGGGTGGGGCATTTTCAGGATCGTTAATCTGCCACAACGACACCATGATGTTTCCATCAGAAATAAAGACTGCCGGATAATCAGGGTCACGCCGTACTTCATGCCAGCCCAGTAATTCAGTGAAAAAGGAAGCCGTTTCCTCCAGCTTTGAGACCGTCAGGCCGATATGGTGTGTACCGGCGGTAAGAGGGAGTTTCATTCGCTATCCTTAGCTATGCCTTTTAATTGATACAATATTTCCAGGGCTTCTTTCGGGCTCATAGTATCCGGTTCTATTTCGGCGAGTGCCTTTTTCAGGGGATGGAGGTCGTCGCCGTGGCTAAACAGTCCTCTTTGATGTTCAGGTGATTCCCGCTCTCTCTTTATCGCGCTGGACTCTTCCAGTTCACGCAGTTTGCTGCGTGCCTGATTCAGGACGGAGTGGGGTACTCCCGCCAGGGCAGCTACTTGCAGGCCGTAACTTTGGTTGGCAGGACCCTCTTTGACGGCATGCAGGAATACGATCTTATCGCCATGTTCCACTGCATCCAGATGGACATTGGCTACTCCGGGAGTGGTTTCAGGCAGGCTGGTGAGTTCGAAGTAGTGGGTGGCGAATAAGGTGTAGCTGCGGGCCTCGGTGGCCAGGTGGCGGGCACAGGCCCAGGCCAGGGACATACCATCAAAGGTGCTGGTGCCACGGCCGATTTCATCCAGCAGTACCAGGGAGTTTTGCGTCGCGTTGTGCAAAATGTTGGCCGCTTCAGTCATTTCTACCATGAAGGTTGAACGCCCGCTGGCCAGGTCATCGGAGGCACCGATGCGAGTAAAGATACGGTCAAAGGGGCCGATCTCTGCGGCAGTTGCGGGGACGAAGCTACCTACATGGGCTAGCAACACGATAAGAGCCGTTTGCCGCATATAGGTGGATTTTCCTCCCATATTCGGCCCCGTTACCATTAACATGCGTCTCTCTTCAGAGAGCTGTATGTTATTGGGAACGAAGGGAGCCTCCATCACTTGCTCAACTACCAGGTGGCGACCCCCCTGAATATTCAGGCCAGGCTGTTCGCTTAGCTGTGGGCAGACCAGTTTGAGGGCATCGGCTCGTTCTGCCAGATTGTTGAGTACATCCAGCTCGGCCAGAGCTTCGGCTGTGGTTTGTAGCTGAGGTAGTTGTTCACCGAGAATTTCCAGCAATGCTTCGTAGAGTGCCTTTTCCCTGCTCAAAGCCCGTTCACTGGCAGAGAGTATCTTGTCTTCAAAGCCTTTCAACTCAGGGGTGATGTATCGTTCAGCAGCCTTCAGGGTCTGGCGGCGAATGTATTCTTCAGGAACCTTGTTTGCTTGCACTTTGCCCACTTCAAGGTAATAACCATGTACCCGGTTATACCCCACCTTGAGAGTGGCGATACCGCTGCGTTCCCGTTCACGGCTCTCGAGATCAATGAGGAATTGATCGGCGTTTTCCTTGAGTGCGCGTAGTTCATCCAGCTCCGGGTCATAGCCGCTGGCGATGACGCCGCCATCCCGGATCAGCATGGGTGGGTTATCGATGATGGCCTGGCTTAGTAATGTATGTAGTTCCGGATAATCGCCGATTTCTTTCAACAGGGCCTGCAGACGGGGAGCATCCAGTTTACTAAGCTGTGAATTTAAATCAGGTAACAGGCCAAGGGTACGGCGTAGTTGGGCCAGGTCACGGGGACGGGCAGACTTAAGGGCGATACGGCTTAGGATGCGTTCGACATCTCCGATACCACGCAGGGTGTCGGTGAGCGTTTCATAGCGTTGAGCTTCCTGCAGCGTTTCGATGGTTTGCTGACGTAGCCCAAGCGTATTGCGATCACGCAGGGGGCGATTGAGCCAGCGACGTAACATGCGGCTGCCCATCGAAGTAGTGGTGTGGTCCAGTACCCCGGCGAGGGTGTGTTTGTCGTCTCCGGACAGCGAATATTCCAGCTCCAGGTTTCGGCGACTGGCAGCATCCAGCACGATGGTCTCGCTTCTCTGCTCCACACTCAGACTGCGGATATGGGGCAGGGCGGTGCGTTGGGTGTTCTGCACATATTGCAGTAGGGCACCGGCAGCCGCGATGGCCATGGACATCGCCTCACAGCCAAAGCCGGCCAGATCCCGGCTACCGAATTGTTGGCTTAGCAAGCGGGTGGCAGTGTCTGTATCAAACTGCCAGGGCGGCAGGCTGACGGTGCTACCGGATTTTGTGAAGTTATGGTTTTGCTCTTCACTGATAAGTAGCTCGGCAGGGTTGAGCCGCTCCAGTTCGCTGCTCAGGGCTTCGTCGCCTTCCAGCTCCATTACTGTGAACCGGCCACTACTAATATCAAGGCTGGCCAGGCCGTAACGATCGTCATGCTGGCTGAGGGCGCAGAGCAGATTGTCACGTCGTTCCTGTAACAGTGCTTCATCGGTAACAGTGCCGGGGGTGATGATGCGCATTACCTGTCGTTCCACCGGCCCCTTGCTGGTGGCCGAGTCACCGATCTGCTCGCAGATGGCTACCGACTCTCCTTTGCGAATCAGTTTGGCTAGATAGCTTTCCGCCGCATGGTAGGGCAGTCCGGCCATGGGAATAGGTTCACCGGCAGATTGGCCGCGGGCGGTCAGACTTATATCCAGCAGCTCGGATGCGCGACGGGCATCGTCGTAGAACAGTTCGTAGAAATCCCCCATCCGGTAGAACAGCAGCATATGAGGGTATTCCGCCTTAATACGTAGATATTGGCGCATCATAGGGGTGTGATTGCTGTGGATATCTTTAGCGGCGGCACTCATGGGGGCAAGTGTAACGAAAACTGAGCGCTCTACCTAGAGTGAAAGTGTTTTTGGGGATGGCGGAACCGGAAATGCTCTGCTAGTTTTTGTAGAACATACAAAATAAGGAGCAGGGGCTATGTTGAATTCACGTGAATATTCCGAGAAACGTAATTTTGGCCGTATGACTGTGGAGTGCTCTATGGGTTACAAGGTTGCTGGGAGTGATGAAATGCGTGAAGGGCAGGCCCTGGATTTGAGTAGTACCGGGATGCTATTTACCTGTACGGATGAGCTAGAGTCGGGCATGCAACTGAAAATTAATATCACGCCAGGAAATTCACTGATTCCACCTCTGGATGCCATGGCTGAGGTGATGCGGGTTGCTCATGCCGGTGAGGGGCAGTATGAGGTTGGGATTAAGATAACCGAATTTTTGGGAGAATAATTATTATTAATGGGAGCTTGGTGTGTCGGGTTGTATTTCTCAATACCAGGATCTTAAGCAAATTCGTCAAAAATATTCTCCAGATTAAAATCTCTGGTGGAAGTATTATCTTGATATGCTGAGATAGCCTGCTTTTGGTGAGGCTTATTGGTATTGCTATTATAGTGGCTATTGACTGGGGTGTCTGACCCTGTTTCATGAGTCACTTCCCAATGGTTCAGATCCATAATGGAGGGCTTTTTCCGGCCCTCTGCTGAAGGCTCTTTGCTTGTAATCGATGGATTTACAATGACTTCTCCCTGAAATATATATTCGCTGACAGCATTAGGGTGAATTATCCCTGGAGTGTTACGTGCCTCATATTGCACAGGACGAGCGTTACCCTTAACCACCAGCTCAGTTAACTGTTTTCCCTTTTTAAGTCCTTTTTGATCCCCCCAATTTTTTTTCGAACGCGAACCCGACTCTTTCACTATTATGAACTACTTCTTTTTATTAACTTCTTTTCCCTACTTTTTATTAACCCCTTTTCGTGAAGGAGACTAGCATGGTGTATGTTCTTGAACAAATAATATTGTTTAATCGTTTTGTAATCGCCTTATTCCTGTCAAAATAGGTCTTAAATAAACCACATAAAATAATATACTGTTTTACTTGGGTATATTGGCTGAAAAAGTTATCGATGCAAAAGTTATTAAGGGCTGTCAGGAGTAAACGTGGATCAGGAACTGGTTGAACTAGCGAACAAGATTGCGGAAGCACTCAGTGAGCGGCAGCTGATGCTGACGACGGCTGAATCCTGTACCGGCGGCTGGATGGCCAAGGTGCTGACGGATATTCCTGGCAGTTCTCATTGGTTTGAACGTGGCTTTGTCACCTACACCAACCAGTCCAAGCAGGAGATGCTGGAGGTTTCAGCTACGAGCCTGGATGAATATGGCGCGGTAAGTGTGCAGACAGTTGCCGAAATGGCCCAAGGTGCACTGAAGCACAGCCACGCCCAGCTGAGTGTCGCCATCAGTGGTATTGCCGGGCCTGGTGGAGCAACTGCGGATAAGCCGGTGGGCATGGTTTGTTTTGCCTGGGCGATGGCCGGGCAAGAGGTGCTCTCCCGGGTGGAATATTTTGAGGGTGATCGGGAGCAGATTAGACGTAAGGCTGTGTTGGCCGCGCTGCAGGGGGTACTGGACGTGCTCAAAATCAATTAAACCGATGACTCCGGTTAAACGACGTTTATTTCTGGCGCTCTGGCCTGATGATATTTTGCGCCGTCGTTTGCACCGCTTGGCCGAGCAGGAGTCCCGTAGCGGTGGCCGGCAGGTGATCCTGGAAAACTTCCACATGACCCTGGCGTTTCTCGGCGGGCTTGATGAGACACAACAAGTTAGTGTCGAGGAGAAACTGAATACAATCCAGGGCCAGTCTTTTGATCTTACATTGGACCAGCTTGCGGATTGGGCCGGCCCCCGGGTGCGTTGGTTGGGCTGTTCCCGGATCCCCGATGAGCTTACTGAGCTGGTGAGACAAATCAGACGTGGCTTGCCTGCGTGTGGGGTCGAGGTAGAAAAAAGGCCTTTTCAGCCTCATGTCACTCTTTTACGCAAGGTTAATTTTGATTACAACGTACGCACAATCGAGCCATTGTCATGGCATGTGAACAGTTTCGTACTGGCAGAGTCGGTGAGTATGCCTGAAGGTGTGCGTTACCCGATCTTGAAGCGTTGGCCTCTGGTTGGGCATCCATAACGTATTCAGAGGCTCTCCGGGAAAAGAATCTCTAGTTTGAGGCCTTAGGGGCTAGGCTGGCCCCCTGCATCTGTGAAATAATCCCCGCTGGTAATTTCATAGTCGGGCAGGGATGTGCCGGCGTCCAGTGGTGAATAAAACGGAGAGATATGATGGATGAGAACAAACGCAAGGCGCTAAGCGCATCTTTAAGTCAGATTGAAAAGCAGTTTGGCAAGGGCTCTGTGATGCGTCTGGGGGATGCCACTGCGGCATCCCGTGACATCCAGGTGGTTTCAACGGGTTCTCTGGGGCTGGATGTAGCCTTGGGCATAGGCGGTTTACCCCGTGGCCGGGTGGTTGAGATTTATGGCCCTGAGTCTTCTGGTAAGACAACCCTCACTCTGCATGTTATCGCTGAGGCCCAGAAGGCGGGTGGTACCTGTGCTTTTGTTGATGCAGAGCACGCACTGGACCCTGCTTATGCCGAGAAATTGGGCGTTAACGTGGATGAACTGCTGGTTTCGCAGCCGGATACCGGTGAGCAGGCGCTGGAGATCACTGACATGCTGGTACGTTCCGGGGCTGTGGATGTGTTAGTTATTGATTCGGTGGCTGCCTTGACTCCCAAAGCAGAGATTGAGGGTGATATGGGCGATTCCCATATGGGTCTTCAGGCACGTCTGATGTCTCAGGCATTGCGCAAGTTGACCGCAAATATCAAACGCTCCAATACCCTGGTGATCTTCATTAATCAGATTCGCATGAAGATCGGCGTGATGTTCGGTAACCCTGAAACTACCACCGGCGGTAATGCTCTGAAGTTCTACTCTTCCGTGCGTCTGGATATTCGTCGCATCGGTGCTATTAAAAAGGGTGATGAAATACTGGGTAACGAAACCCGCGTCAAGGTAGTCAAAAACAAGGTAGCCCCTCCCTTTAAGCAAGTGCAATTCGATATTCTCTATGGCGAGGGTATCTCCCATGAGGGAGAGATTATCGATATGGGTGTGAAAGAAGACATCGTAGAAAAATCTGGATCTTGGTATAGCTATAATGGCGACCGCATTGGTCAGGGCAAGGACAATGTACGCCAGTTCCTCAAGGAGAACCCAGAGATTGCCGAGGATATTGAAAGGCAGATCCGCGCCAACTTACTCAGCTCAGTGGTTGCCGTTGAGGAAGCGGATGAGGCGGAACTGGAACCTGCTGAGGTTTAATCGCACCACTATTAAATATCGGTCATGAGCGCATCTGCCGAGGCACGTAACGCGGCTATCCGCCTGTTGGCTCGGCGTGAGCACAGTGTGATTGAGCTGGAACGAAAGCTGGCGCAGCGCGATCATGAGGTGGCTGCGGTGACGGAGGTCCTGGCCGAGCTGGCCGCTGAGGGCCAGCAAAGTGATGAACGCTTTGCCGAGGCCTACGTTCATAGCCGTGTGGATAAAGGGTTTGGCCCGGAACGTATCCGGGCTGAATTGCGCGAGCGTGGAGTGAACGGCTCTCTGGCAGAGCTCTACTTGCAGGCGGTTGCCGAGCAGTGGCATGAGCGCATTGAACAGGCTCGGCGTAAGCGGTTTGGTACAGCGATGCCTGAGAGTTTTGAGGAGCGGGTTAAACAGTCTCGTTTTCTTCAATATCGTGGTTTTAACGGTGGACAGATCCAACAGATTTTTAGGCAGGATGATCGGGACTGAACCCCTCGGTCAGCCATGGGCTGCTTTAGCAGCTGTAATAGTGAATGAAGGAACCAGGAAATCCCTGATTAAGTTCCTGAAGAACACGGTTAAACAGAATAGAGTACAGGTATGGCAACAGCGACGATAAAAAGTACAGCAGAGTTACGGCAACTGTTTCTGGATTTTTTCCACAAGCAGGGCCATGAAGTCGTGGCTTCCAGCCCGCTGGTGCCCGCCAATGACCCGACACTGCTGTTTACTAATGCGGGTATGGTGCCATTCAAAGATGTCTTCCTTGGACAGGACAAGCGTCCCTATCATCGTGCCACCAGCGTGCAGCGCTGTGTTCGTGCCGGCGGCAAGCATAATGATCTGGAAAATGTAGGTTATACCGCCCGCCATCACACCTTCTTCGAGATGCTGGGTAACTTTAGTTTTGGTGACTATTTCAAGCACGAAGCTATCCGCTATGCCTGGCAGTTCCTCACAGAAGAACTTGGTCTGTCTGCCGAGCGTTTGTGGGTAACGGTATTTGAAGAGGATGATGAGGCTGCAGATATCTGGTTAAAAGAGATTGGTGTTGATCCTGCCCGTCTTACCCGTATCGGTGCCAAGGATAATTTCTGGTCCATGGGGGATACCGGTCCCTGTGGACCCTGTACAGAAATTTTTTATGATCACGGCCCCGAAGTGGCGGGTGGTCCCCCGGGGACGCCCGAAGAAGATGGCGATCGCTACATCGAGATCTGGAACCTGGTATTCATGCAGTATGACCGGGATGCCAGTGGGAAACTGAATCCCTTACCCAGGCCTTCCGTTGATACGGGTATGGGACTGGAACGTCTGGCCGCCATTTTGCAGGGTGTACACAGCAATTATGGCATTGACCTGTTCCAGGCTCTGATCAAAGCGGTGGCTGAACTCGCCAATGAAAAGGATCTAACGCACACCTCGTTAAAGGTGGTTGCTGATCACATTCGTTCCTGTGCCTTCCTGGTAGTCGATGGAGTGATCCCTTCCAATGAAGGCCGTGGATATGTATTGCGCCGTATTATCCGTCGCGCTATTCGTCATGGTAACAAGCTGGGCATGCCTGAAGCCTTTTTCCACAAGCTGGTGGCGCCGCTGTGTGAACAGATGGGCGAGGCCTACCCGGAATTGCCCAAGGCGCAGGCGCAGGTTGAAAAGGTGCTCAAGCAGGAAGAGGAGCGTTTTGCCGAGACTCTGGAGCAGGGTATGCAGATCCTCGAGCAGGCGATCAGTGCTCTAAAAGATAAGTCTATTCCCGGTGACACCGCTTTTATGCTCTATGACACTTACGGTTTTCCTGTGGATTTGACCGCCGATATTGCCCGCGAGCGTGGTTTGACGGTGGACATGGCTGGTTTTGAAACTGCCATGGAGCAACAGCGAGAACGAGCCCGTGCTGCCAGCCAGTTTGGCGCAGATTTCGGTGAAGGTCTGGAAATTGAAGGACAGACCGAATTTACCGGTTATGAACACCTTACCGATAAGGCCCGGATCGTTGGTATTTACCGTGACGGCGAATCCACGCAAAGTCTGCAAGCAGGACAGCAGGCGATGGTGGTTCTTGATCATAGCCCGTTTTATGCTGAGTCCGGTGGGCAGACGGGTGATAGCGGATTACTGGTAGCAGCAACAGGCTCCTTCCAGGTACAGGACACTCGCAAGCAGGGTGAGGCCTTTGCACACCTGGGTACACTTAGTGAAGGTTCCATTAAAGTGGGGGATGAGCTAGAAGCGCGTGTGGACAGTATCAGCCGCCGTGATATTGCCTATCACCATAGTGCCACTCACCTGATGCATGCTGCCTTACGCCAGATTCTTGGGGAGCATGTACAGCAGAAGGGCTCCTTGGTGGCACCGGACCGCCTGCGTTTTGATTTTTCCCACTTCGAGGCGATTACTTCGGAACAACTGGCCGAGATAGAGCGCATGGTGAATGAGCAGATTCGCGCCAATCTGCAAGTGGAAACCAATATTATGGCCATTGATGATGCCAAAGCCAGCGACGCCATGGCGCTGTTTGGAGAGAAGTATGGTGATAGTGTGCGTGTGTTGCGTATGGGGGATTTTTCTACTGAGTTATGCGGCGGCACCCATGTGGGTCGTACCGGTGATATCGGACTGTTCAAAATTATTTCAGAAAGCGGAGTTGCTGCCGGAGTACGTCGCATCGAGGCCGTTTCCGGTCAGCAGGCGCTGACATGGATCGATGAGGATGAGAACCGTTTGAGGCATATTTCC
>DAOWII010000157.1 GCA_030640985.1 Chromatiales bacterium | reverse complement strand
TGAAACAAGAAAATTCAGGATTCACACTTATCGAGCTGATGATAACCCTGGCCATAGCGGCGATCATCCTCGCTATGGCCATGCCCAGCTTCACCCACGTTTTACGCGACAACCGTTTAAGTACCACTACCAACAACTTTATTGCCGCTGTCAATATTGCCCGTAGCGAAGCCGCAAAAACCGCTGACGATGTCGAGCTCACAGCCATAGACAGCTCTGATGCCACCAACGAATGGGGCAAAGGAGGCTGGCGCGTCTGGAGAGACAGCAATGATGACGGCGACTATGATGCGGGCGAGGAGATTCAGGTATGGAAGAGTCTTGCTGACAACACGCTCGACAGCACTGTGCCTGTAACAAGTTTTGTCTTCTCCTCCAGAGGCAGAACAAGTGCGACAGATACCTTATGGCTGTGTGATAACCGTACCGCAGAAACTGGCCGGAAAATCACTATCCACCGCATGGGCCGGATAAGCGTAGATAAAGATACATGCTCATAAACAGACAACAACTCATGAAACAACACAACTTACATAGGCAACATTTTCACAACAGGCATTGTTCTCAAGGCTTTACCCTGGTGGAGGTCATGGTGGCAGTATTCGTACTCTCCATCGGCCTGCTCGGCACCGCAAGCCTGCAAATTATCGCCAAAAAAGCCAACTACGACGCGGTACAACGCACCACCGCCGCCATGCTGGCCAATGACATTATCGAGCGCATGCGCACCAACGTCGATAACCTTGCCGACTATGAAGTAGCCATAGCCTCCCCCTTGACCGATGCCAATGCAGGCACCGAACCCGTGCAAGACTGTAGTAGCTCGGCCAGCGGAGACGTTTGCACCCCTACCCAATTGGCCGCCCACGACCTCTGGGAATGGCAGCAAGCCATTATTGGTGCTACCGATCAGAGCGGCGGCAATAATACCGGGGGCCTGGCGCAACCAGCGGCCTGCATTATTGTTGATACCACTACAGACGTATACACCGTTGCCATTGCCTGGCTCGGTAAAACCGCTCTGTCCAATCCCACCGGAGGTGGAGCCGCCGGATACACCTGTGGCGAAAACCTTGACTATGGAGCCAGTGACGAATACCGGCGTATATTCGTGATTAGTACCTTCATCCAAAATACGGTATAACCCCATGATTGCCCTGGTACAAAAACAACGCGGACTGACCCTCATTGAGCTGATGATAGCCATCACCCTGGGGCTGCTGCTCAGCGCGGCGATTACATCAATATTTTTGCAGACAAAGAAAAGCGGGCAACAAAGTGACAATCTCGCCCGTATGCAGGAAAACGCCCGTTTTGCGATACAGTTATTAAGCCAGGATCTGCTACATGCCGATTTTTTTGCCGATGTAGACGCCATAAGTGAAATAGTGAACAGCGATCCTCCCGCGCCCACTCAGGACTGTGATGATTCAGCCGGTAATGACTGGCTCTACGAACTGGCTGCCGATAAACGACTTTATTATCTTCCCAATCAGAGTGCAGCGGATGCCCATGATGCCTATGACTGTATCGCGGCGGCCGACTTTCTGCCAGGCACTAATATCTTTGCTATCCAGCGCTTAATGGGTGATCGAAGTACTGCACCGGGCGCTTTCGACGACAACGTTTATATGCGCTCCAATGGCGCACTGGCAGAGGTTTTTCATTATAACGACAGCGCCAAACCTGACATCAAAAACGCTGGTGGCACCGATGGGAGTGACTGGGTATATCTGGCCCACGTCTACTACATCGATAACGATCGCGTATTCAACCGGGAATACATGCAAGCCGGAGCCACCCCCACCATGGTTCAGGAACCACTGGTGGATAACATCGAATATTTCCATATAGAGTTCGGCATTGATGATACCGTCGAAGATGACCTGGATGGCGTGCCCAACTACTATACCGCTACACCCGGAGACGACATCCAGTACGCGGTGGCAGCACACATCTATGTGCTCGCCCGCAGCCCGCAACAGGAAACCGGCTACACCAATAGTAAAAGCTATAAAATGGGTAGCGTAACCAAAAGTGCCTATAACGATGGCTATTACCGTCGGGTCTACACTTCCACCGTTGTGCTCAAGAACCTGAGAAATCGCCTGCAACTGGGGGAACAATAAACATGAAAAACATCACGCAAACACATTGCCACACACAGAGCTTTGCGCAGACCGGGGCAGCCCTGTTCACTGCCCTGGTTTTTCTGGTCATTATTACCCTGCTCAGCCTTAGCAGCATGCGCACCAGTACCATGGAGCTGCGTATGGCCAGTAACGACCAGGAACATACCCGTGCGATACAAATCGCACAGGCCGCCGTCGATACGGTTTTGGTCGGTAATAATTTTCTGGTGACAAGCGTCGGCAGCACCACCTGTTTCAATGTGGGTGGTTGCGATACCAATAATGACCTGACAACGGCCCCCTTCAGCGCAAATTATCACAAGGTCGAAATAACCTTGCAGTCCATTGGATCATTTAAGTGCCGCAGTTGCGCCAGTAGCGGTTCCCTGTTCCAGGGCGCAGCGTTCGACATCGACAGTAATTATAACGAAACCGCCGTAGGCGGTGGCCGTGCAAACGTAGTACAGGGGCTCGTGGTTCTGGCTCCTGATAGCGGTACCTGATTTAACCGACTTATTCTAACAGAGTAAGCCTGAAAAAATGCCGCAACAACGAACAATGCCGAGAGGAAATAGTCATGTTAAATAAAGTTATGTTATCCACCATGCTAGCCATTGCGCTTGTTGTCTTCTCAGGGCTTACACGGGCCGATGATACCGAAATCTATTTCCAGACAGGTGTCGGTAATGCCGGGCGGGCACTGGTGATGTTCACTCTGGATTACACCCCGGATCTTGGTAACAACGTTTGTTCCGATGCCAGCAGCCTGGTGGGTCTTCGGGCCAGTGGTAATGCCAGTTGTCAAGCCCTGGCTGACTCGCTTACCACCGATGACACAACAAGCTATTTCATCGCTTCGGATTTTAACGGCAGCATATCCAGTTTTGAAATGCTGCGCGCCGTCCTGAAAAAAGTGCTGATACCCCTGGATGATATAGATGTAGGGCTGATGATAAACCACGTGAGCGACAATAATTGCGCAGGTTTCGGCCAAGCAGGTTGCAGTAACGGCTCCTATATTTTACAGGGGTTTATACCATTTGAAACTGGTGATACCAATGGTAATAAAGCCGCCTTTTTTGCCAAACTGGATGCCATCCCAGAACCCACCTCACCGGGTCACCCGAACCAGAACAAAGAGATGTATTTTGAACTGTACCGTTATCTCTCCGGCCGAAATATATACAATGGCCACAACGGCTGGAATGACTTTAAAACCAGTTCTACCTGCAACCTGCACCACGACGATGACCTTCTCGCCACCTGTACGGCGGCCTCCACTACCGGCAACAATCCGCTAATGTGGGATGAAAGCATCGAGGTCGCCAATAAGGACCGCTACAAAACCCCTTTCGTGGAAGACTGCAGCAAGGTCTTTGTCGTTAATCTTACCGGTGGTGGCGGTAACTCAGCCAATGACTCCGATGACGATATCAAAAAAACCATCGCCAATGACGGTATGAATATAACTGATCTCTCGACTAATGATCCCGGTTTTGAGGAGATGATAGAGTGGCTCAATGATGTTGACCTGGTAGACGGCGTGATCACACGAGCTCCCACCGCATCAGGCTGGCCACTGGCAGCACTGGAGGGAACACAAAACGTAACCTCGTTCTTTGTTTCACTGAATACATCCCAGGTAGATGCCGCAGCCCTGGTGGGGGGTACTACCGAGGCTCTGGCGTTGACCAGTGATCCCTCCGAGGTGGAAGAGACCATGAACAAGATTTTCAATCAAATTCTCAGTGTCAGTACCACCTTCGTATCTGCCTCCATTCCGGTAAACGTTTTCAACCGCTCCGAAGTGCTGGATAACGTTTTTATTGCCCTATTCAAAACCGATGCTGATTCCAAGCCCCAATGGCCCGGCAACGTAAAAAAACTCAAGTTAAATATTAATGATCTGAATGCACTGGAACTTATTGATGCAAATAGTGCAGTGGCTATCGCCACCGACGGCCGCATCAAGAATGATGCGCTTACCTTCTGGAGCAATCCCGCAGGCTATGATGTCGTCGATTTTAATGACCAAATTAATGAGGTCACCGGTAAAGATGGCCGTTCAGTAAACCGTGGCGGCGCAGGCCAGAAAATACCCAATTTCCTTTCCGGGAACAATGCAGGAACACCCTCTACAAGCAATACCACTGGCACCCGGCAGCTATTTACCGAACCTGCAACACAGACCAATGGAACCAGTGATGCCCTGTTGGCACTAAACGCCGACACCACTACGGCACAGGCGCTCTGGTCAGATCTATCCGACAATACCCTCGGCATGTGGGATGGCTCTGATGAAGGCTCACCTACCCATAACAGGGACTGGATTAGCTGGACCGATGCTGGCACAAATGATTGGGACAGTGCGGGTAGCGGCATCACCCTGCAGGAAGAAGCAGTCAACCTGCTTGAATTCATTCGTGGCGCCAACCCCGATGGCTCACACCGTCCCTGGGCCTTTGGCGATCCCCTGCATTCACGCCCCCTGCCTATTAACTATGGTGACCGAGGCAACTACACCGTCGCCAATCCGGATGTTCGCATTCTGGTGGGTAGCAACGACGGCTTCCAGAGCATGCTCC
>DAOWII010000096.1 GCA_030640985.1 Chromatiales bacterium | reverse complement strand
TACCCTCTATATTAAAAGGATAATTATCTACGTATGTGGGCATTTTTCTAATTTTACCGTATGTCCTACACCTTTCTTATTAAACCTGATGTCTTTTCCGTTATAATAGATGTCTCCATTCTTCCATGTTTTTTCTATTCCAATGTTGGCAGTTTTAATTATATCAATTATTTCATCATGCCTAATAATGTATTATCGGCTCAATAAAGAAAAACAAATAAAAGAAAACACATAACCCGCCGCTCAACCCAAACTGCGAAACACACGGTCTAATTTGTAAAACAAACATCTCCGGAATTATCTTATCTAAATTTAAAAGCTAATGTATGCATACAAAGTATGTGTAGTAGCACAAATTTCCCCATTTTTGAAGGTTAAACGTCTTTGCCGGAAGCTTATTCCTTGCCCTTAAGTTTTCTCATCAACGGCTCGATCACATCCATGGGCAGGGGAAAGACGATGGTGGAGTTTTTATCCCCGGCGATCTCAGTGAGAGTTTGTAAATAACGTAATTGCATTGCCTGAGGTTCTTTGGCCAGCATGTGGGCGGCTTCACGTAATTTTTCCGATGCCTGCATTTCGCCTTCGGCATGGATGACTTTGGCGCGACGGCCACGTTCTGCTTCCGCCTGTTTGGCCATGGCGCGGATCATGGTTTCATCCAGATCCACATGTTTGAGTTCTACATTGGCGACCTTGATGCCCCAGGCGTCGGTCTGTTGATCGAGGATGGTCTGGATATCAACATTGAGTTTGTCACGAGCGGAGAGCATATCATCCAGTTCATGTTGTCCCAGTACCGAGCGTAATGTGGTCTGCGCCAGTTGGCTGGTAGCCTCGTAATAATTTTCCACATTGATGATGGCTGCTTCGGGGTCGAGCACCCGGAAATAGATTACGGCATTCACTTTCACCGAGACATTATCCCGTGAGATGACATCCTGGGTGGGCACGTCCATAACAATGGTACGCAGGTCGACACGCACCATTTCCTGAATCAGCGGGATGACGATAATCAGGCCGGGCCCTTTCACTTTCCAGAAACGGCCCAGCATAAAAATGACGCCACGTTCATATTCCCGCAGGATGCGGATCGCGGAGAATAGTAAAACAATAAAGAAACCGGTGATGATGTAGGCAAGATAAGCAGTCATTTTATTTGTCCTCTGTTGTTTCTTTAGTTTCGTCAGTTTCCGGTGTGACCCGTAAGATCAGACCGTCCATACCGATAATACGTACCTGTTGTCCCTTGTTTAGGGCGATATCCGATTGGGCATTCCATAATTCACTATGAGCCCTGACCCGGCCGGTGCCGGTAAAGTCTTCCAGCACTTCGGCGAAACTTCCCAGCATCTCTTCCGCGCCGGTGACCACTTCGCGGTGGCGTGACTTGATGGCCATGCCGATGATAATGGCAAACAGCGCCGCGCTGAACAGGGCGAAGGCGCCGATCAGGGGTAGAGAGATACCATAGCCGGGGATGTCGGTATCAATGAGGATGACCGAGCCAATGACAAACGCCACTACGCCACCAATGCCAAGGGCGCCAAAACTGGGGGCGAAGGCCTCCCCGACCATTAGGGCTACCCCCAGCAGGATCAGTGCCAGTCCGGCGTAATTGATGGGTAATACCTGGAAGGCGAACAAGGCCAGCAACAGGCAGATGGCACCGGTGATGCCGGGTACAAAAGCGCCAGGGTTGGAGAATTCGAAGATCAGTCCATAAATACCAATGAGCATCAGGATATAGGCCACATTGGGGTCGGTGATGACGGCCAGCAATTCGCTACGCCAATCGGGTTCGATATGGGTGAGCAGAAGGCCTTCGGTGTTGAGGGTTATATCCTGGCCAAGCACATTCACTTTACGGCCATGGAGTTGTTGTAACAGGTCAGACATGTCAGTGGCCACCAGATCGATGACGCCTTGCTCCAGGGCGCTCTTGGCATTGAGGTTGGCAGCCTCACGTACCGCCTTTTCCGCCCACTCCACGTTGCGGCCACGCAGTTCGGCCAGGCCGCGGATGTAGGCCACCGCATCATTAATAATTTTGCGACTCATGGCGTCATCCTTGACAACGGGGGAGGTTTTTTCGTCATCCTCAGGGGATGGCTTCCCCGGCATCGACGGTAAACCTGCTGGCATTATTTGTACCGGGGTGGCAGAGCCCAGGTTGGTCGCAGGGGCCATGGCGGCTACATGGCTGGCGTAGAGTATATAGGTACCGGCACTGGCCGCCCGTGCGCCACTGGGTGATACATAGGTAATCACGGGTATCGGCGAGGCCAGAATATCCTGGATGATGTCACGCATGGACATGTCCAGGCCGCCGGGGGTATCCATACGCAGGATTACCAGTTGGACATTTTCGGCGGCGGCATCTTCCAGAGCACGGTGCAGGTAGTCAGCGGCGGCCGGGCTGATGGGGCCATCTACATCGAGCCAGACGGCGTGTGCGGTTTGGGTTGTAGAAGGAGTCGTTGCAGCAGGTGTGGCGGCAGCTTGAGTCGGTGGCACTATCGACCAAAATAGTAAGGCAATAACAGGGAACAAAAACCACTGCTTCATGGGGTAAATATCCTTATCAACTTTAGAGGCTCCCTTGCATCATAAACCTATAGATGCACCTTTGCCAGAGTGTCCACTACGAGGGAATGCAGTTCAGGGATTAACCAGATTTAGCGGCTGCCCCTTAAGGAAGGCGTGGATATTATCCCGTAGCTGAGTGCCCTGATATTAGTTCTTATTTATAAATCAATCTCCCGAAAAGAATTCCATGATCGGATGGCCACAAGCCGGAGGGTGTTTTGTTTCCATTTCCAGGATGAACGCCGAGGAAGTTTGATTGTGCGGCTTGTGGTGTTTCCAGTGCGAAGATGATGTCAATCCGTTCATATAGCTCCGATTGTTCATTCAATAGCTCTGCATCCTGGCAGCAACTATCTCCTGGCCGGCTCATGTTCCATGTGTCGGTGTATGCCAGCGAAACTGGATTACCGAACAGGTCTGTGCCGTTCACAAGTTGTTGATAGGGAGTGTAGAAGGGACCGGTTGAAGGATCCGGGAATCGTGTGTCATCCGGTGATGAATTGAAATCACCCAGAACAATCAGTTTGGTGCCGGCCGGCGGTGGTTGCAGGCTCATCGTACCGATGAGTTCACTTGCCTGGGCGGCTTGTATCGTTGCTGAGAGTGGGTTTGATGAGGGTAGTTGTACTTCCAGGTGTGTATTGACTACGCGGTAAGTCTCACCATCAACGGTCGCGTCAACGGTGACAAAACCACGCTCAATATTGATGGGTCCTAGCAGGGTCGATAGCTGGGCGACTGTGCTGAAATGGCAACCGTCCGGAGTTGGGCGTGCACAAGCGAAATTGACAACGGATGTCTCGACATCCTTGCGGGCAAGAATCACGTCACGATCGACTACTCCAATAAATAAGTCCGGTACACCATCGGCATCAAGATGCACTGGCAAACCTGGAATCGGTAATCCTGGTGGTGGCAGTATCAGGTTTTCGATAATAGCGGCTACATAATAGTCGTTGCCCTGTTCGGCCAGCACGTCCATGGTCTTACTCAGATGGTCGTTAAATGCTCCCTCAAAGAATGCACAGTTACCGGATCCGAAATCCTCGCAGGTAAATTCATAAACTTCCTGTAAACCGACGATGTGTGGTTGACGATTGGAAATGGTGTTTGCCAGTTTGCGTACTCTCTCCTTGAAGCTACTTGCTGCGATGTCTTGCAATGCTGCAATGACGGCTGTGTTGAATGCGATATCATCCGGTGCGACAACAATTGCTGTGAGATCGGCGCCAAGATACTGGTTCTGAGTCATTACTTTGATATGCTCGGAACTGGCAAGTGCACCTGTTGCCGTTACAGTAATCAGTATCAAAGAGATGATTAAGCTTCTGAATATATTCATTACGATCCCTCGTTTAAATGAAAAAATCTGAATGTGTGAGTTGACTATTTTAGTCTGAATACCACGAGAATAAAATCCCTTCTCTCAAATATCCCGGAAAGTTAACTAATCAGACAATATGTTTTTATTTTTCTGTAGCATCTTGTTGAAGTGCAGGAATCGTATTCGTGTTGGAGTCGGTGTCCATTACCTCAAAGTCTTTTCCCTTAGGCGGTGTATTGCTGAACTTCCAGACACCATTTTCATCTTGCCAGCGATAGAGTTGGTTTTTTTGCGAGCCAGTGGTTAACTCTGTGGGAAACAGGATGGGTAGTTGAATTCGGGGTAATTCGATATTCTCTATTTTTAGCAAAGTTTGGCCGTTTTTATCTTCAATGAAAAAAGCTCCAATGCCGATGGCTATCAGTATTAGCAAAAGAAAGAATATGGTTTTTTTCACGGGCAGGTCATAGTTTTGGTTGGTTCAGGAATAATAGTAACAAGGGTTTATTTTCCCTGCGTACAGATTATTATATAGTTAGGGTATTCCAAAATTTATATAAAAGTATAGACAGCATACCATGAATGAAATTCATTTTATTCTGAACATCTCGGTAAGCGAGTATATGGCCTACTACGAGGGGATGGCTAAGGCTGTGCATGTATCCAGTCTGGATGGTCGTAGTCTGCAATTTCCTGCTAATGTGTTACGTTCGCATATCACTCAGGAGGGGATACGGGGAGTGTTTGCGCTGGAGTATGATGACAATAATAAATTTAAAGGGATCAGGAAAGTACAGGAATTGGTTAAGGCTTAATCTGCACTTTTTAATAAGGTTTAACTTACGTGGTTTCAGGTGTTGAGCGCAGGGTGCTGATATGTGTCCTGCCTCGGGCGGAGCCACTGCGCAGCCAAACCCGTATGAGGTTTTGGCTGCGCAGTGTTCATTCCTGTCTACTTATTTTGTTGGATAGGCATAGAGGTAGTGATCAACACTTCCCACATACACCATGGAGCCTTTAACCACTGAGCCACTGGTAATGGCGCCTGTGGTGATGGATTTCCAAATGGGGGCGCCTGTTTTCAGGTCAACGGCATTCATGCTGCCATCATAGCTGCCAATGAATACTCGGGAACTGCCAACGGCAGGCGTTGCTGTAAGCCAGTCATTGCTTTTGAATTTCCAGATGAGGGTACCTGTTGTTGTATCAAGTGCATACAAGTGAGCATCGTAGCTGCTGAAAAACACTCGATTATTTACGATAACAGGTGCACCCTGAATTTTGCGTTCGGCCTTGAATCGCCATTCCAGTTTGCCGGAAGTCGCATCGATGGCATAGAGGTGACCATCATCTGCGCCAACAAAAAGGCCTGCCTGGTTTTTGTCGAACATGCCTAAGGCAGGTGATGAATGCACAGGTTCAAAGGTATCACTTTCGTAGTGCCAGCGTTCTTCACCTGTCGCGATTTCTACTGCAAACACGGTACCACGATCGCTAGCGATATAAACGAGACCTGTTTTATCGGCGACCAGAGGTTTGGTGTAGATGGCGCTGTCAGCCTTGAAGCGCCAGATTTCGGTACCCGTCTGGCTGTTCAGGGCAATGAGTTGGCCATCAGCAGTTCCTACCAGTACCTGCGGAATCTTCAGACCCGTGCTTGCAATGGACGCTGAAGTGCTCAGCTCGGTCTCACTGTTGAAGGTCCAGACAGACTTGCCATCTTTTTCGTTTACTGCATACAGGTTGCCATCCTGACTGGGGACATACACCTGGCCTTTGAGAACAGCTGGAGAGTGGTAGATTCCGCCACCCGTCTTGAATTTCCATCGTTGTGATCCTTTGGATGCGTTAACCGCATAAAGATCGCCCTTGTCGGTACCCAGGTAAATACTACTTCCAGCGAGAAGCGGAGTGGCCTTGATGGCTCCACGGCTGTTGAATTTCCACTTGGGTAATTTATTCGAACGGAATTTTTTGGCGATGGCCTCTCTGGCTGCAGCCATTTTTCTGGCTTCTTCTTCAGCCTGGGCTTTAGCCGCTGTTCTGTTAGCAGCCCTTATTTTGGCCGCCTTGTCAGCGTTTTCCCTTGCTTTAGCCTCAGCGGCGGCTTTCTTTTCAGCTTCTTTTTTGGCCTTGGCATCAACTTTGGCTTTAGCCCGAGCTTCCTCGTTAGCCTTTTTTCTGGCCGCTTTGTCAGCTTTGCCTCTTGCTTTAGCCTCAACGGCAGCTTTCTTTTCAGCCTCTTTTTCAGCCGCTTTGTCAGCTTTGTTTCTTGCTTTAGCCTCAGCGACAGCTTTCTTTTCAGCCTCTTTTTCCGCTTTTGCTTTTACTTTAGCCTCAGCGGCGGCTTTCTTTTCAGCCTCTTTTTCCGCTTTTGCTTTTGCTTTAGCCTCAGCGGCGGCTTTCTTTTCGGCCTCTTTTTCCGCTTTTGCTTTTGCTTTAGCCTCAGCGGCAGCTTTCTTCTCAGCCTCTTTTCTGGCCGCTTTGTCAGCTTTGGAACTTTCAATATCGACTGCCGCATTAGCATCGTTTGTCGCCGTGTCCGCGGCATGGCTACTTGGTGCAAATGCAATTAGCCAGAGTCCCAGCAAACTGCTTAATGCGATCGTTTTAATTGTTGTGGTCATTTAAAAGGTCCCCTTAATTCTCCCCATTGTAACTATTTAGCTAAAGTCTTCCAGTATGAATTTAAAAAATTAACAAATTGGTGCTATAAGCGGGTACAAAATAATATAAAGATACTCCACCTTCAGTTTTTTGCACAATTGTGGTGCTATGTTGAATGTTTACGCACCATTTTAGTGCGTTGCGGCATCAGGCCCCCCTGGAGGGCGGCAGGTAAGGTATTGATTTGTATGACAATGAAAGAAGTGGTGCGTTTTTTGCTACTTGTGCGCCAATTCGGTTCAATTTAGGAGTCATCATGGAATACGGTCATATGGGAAACGATACTTTATTTGTGCTGCTTGGCGCCATTATGGTGTTGGCTAT
>DAOWII010000086.1 GCA_030640985.1 Chromatiales bacterium | reverse complement strand
TTCAACAATTTCTTTTGATTTCATTGGCTCGCGCGTCGACTGATAGTTTTCTACCCAGCAGGCCTCCTCCGTAGGCAAAATATCAGGGAGGAATTCTATTGTGGAAATTGGATGAGGGCGTTCCCAATGTTGAATTCCTGGAAATGGCGGGTGTTCATTCCAAATTGAGACTTCTAGTTTTGCTTCATCTAGCACATTTGAAAACCTTCCCTGCCAATTGACCCGCAAGGCAGGCCCACTGGATAGAAGAACCAATACAAACCGTTGCTGCTTTATAGAAATACCAAGAGATGGCGCAGATTCTTGTAGAGCTGGTACTCGTTCTTCTATTTCTTTAGCCAATTCCTCATAAGCAGATATAGCTGTTCGAACTCCGAGCTCAGACTTAAGATACCGATCTCTAAACTTATTGTACTGAACTTTTCTTTCTAGACGTGCTGCTCGGTGCTCCAGAGTTTCTATCTTTGGATTTCCACCGAGTTCTTGGAAACGTGCATCTATAACTGATGCTGCTCCATTTATCCCCCACCTATTCAAGCCTATCCAAAGTTGAGTCCGGGGCAACCACTTTGGCACTGATGGCTGTTCGTCTAGTGGGATAAATAGAACGAAATCGTATCCTTCATCGAAGGCCCTGTTTCTGATGGCTGTTTCTTCGATTCTAGTCCAAGGTGTTTCACCCCAACCTTCGCGATACAGAACAACAACTAAACGAGATTGTTTTGCAAACACCTCATTGAAGGTTTGTTCTCCGTCTGTTCCACCAAGTTCTTCTTGCTTCCTTGAATATAAAAATACGCGCAAACGGCCTTCAAACTGATCTGCTAGCTCCGCCGCAAGAGATTCATCTTTTGCGACGAAGGAGATAGCAAGATCATATTCATACTCATCTACTGACATCTGATGGCTTTTCCTTTTTTGCCCTAACAGTATGTTATACGGCAGTCGCGTTTGCAGTGCATACCGACCTGCCGTATAGCATGATAATTAATGTTTTTGTGTAGTATTTCTTAGGCAGAGGATCTCCACTTCCCAAATCCCTTGTGTATTAAACCGAGGCTAGCATAGGGGTTTGGGTAAAACAATCCAGTTGAGTTCACTCCCTGCGACATTATGTCACATTCTCGGACTTGCCCGATTCCCTTACAATCTCTGCCACGTGAAGTATGTCTGTTGAACGAGTAGGGGGGGGTAGGTATGAGTGCTTTGTTTAAGCTAAATGCATCTCAATTGAGTGTGTGGAAACTGTTGTTACTTTCATCTGCTGTCATGGCGCTGGTTGCGTGTCAGGATGGTAGCTCTGGGCAAATGGCGGCTTATAAGGTGACGTATACAGAAGACTCTACACCAAGGGAGGGCAAGTCTCTGTTTACCCTTTCTGTGACGGACTCATCCGATGCGCCGGTTACCGGCTAGGTACCGACAATTATGCCGATGATGTATATGCTTTCCGGTCATGAGCATAGTTCGCCCCATACCGGTTGTAGCGAAGTGGGTGATGGTGATTATCAATGTACGGTGTATTACCTCATGCCTTCAGAAATGATGGGTACGCCCATGGGTACCACCGTGGTGGTGGATCGCTTTGGTGTGGTGCAGATGAATGAAGACTACAAGGACGGCACTCGACTCAATCAAATTCTGGGGCAGCTGCCATGAAATGGGTGATGGCAATGTTAGCGATGTTGATGTCTGGCAACGCCGTTGCGGAGGCTGAACCCGCAAGGCAATTGTTCGAGGGACGCTGCGCTATCTGTCACCAGCTGCCTGAGCCGGATATGCTCAATGCCCGGCAGTGGCGCATGGTGATGATCACCATGCAAAAGCGTATGCAACAGTCGAATATGCCAGCTCTCACCGATGATGAGTTCCAATTTGTGTTGGATTATCTGGTGAAAAATGTCCACTGAACAATGCATTTCTCCGAGCAACTCGCAATAGCATAGATTTACATTGAGTAATTTCTGACAGCATGTCATGCGCGTCAGTTTATGAGCTTCTTCACATTGACAGGTCTGGTTCCTGGCCTCTGTTCTGGTTTCCCTCTGTTTTGAGATATAAAGCGCTGAAAGGTATAGGGGAATTGCGTTATACTGCCAATCTTTGAACCGCTTTTTGGCGGTAGCGTCTGGGCCTGGCCCGTGACGAGGGAAGAAATAACCTATAACAAGAGTGTTTTATGACCAAGTTGATGCCACTTCGCGACATACCGCAAGAGAACCTTTTCAAGAAAGGGGATGTCTTTGTCCTCTTTGGGGAGCTATTTGGCCGTGGTTACGTAAATGGCTTGATCGATGAGGCCCGTGCCGCTGGCATGACGATTGTCGGTATCACCGTCGGACGCCGCGATGATGAGAATAAATTGCGCGCGCTCACCGATGAGGAGCTGGTGGAGGCTGAAGCCAATTTGGGAGGTCGCATCATTAATGTGCCGATGATGGCCGGTTTTGACCTGGATGCACCCGAGGGGCAATCCAACCCCACTGAACTGCTCGCGGGAATGACCATCAAGAATTGGCAGGAAGAGAAGCTCGACTGGGCACAAATCGAACGCTGTCGTGAGGTCGGAGTGAAGCGTTTTAAGGACTCTCTGACTCAGGTGATTGCCGAGCTGGAGGGAATGATTCCCGATGGTGCTAATGCCTACTTTGCTCACACTATGGCCGGTGGCATTCCCAAGGTGAAGGTTTTCCTGGCTATTGCCAACCGTATTTATAAGGGGCGTGATAAGCGCTTTATGTCCTCACGTGCGCTGCTGGATAGTGACCTGGGTAAGCTCATCCTGATGAATTTCGATGAGGTGACGGCCAACACTTTCCAATACCTGATGGAGGGCACTGCTGCGTTACGTGAACGATTGCAGAAGAGTGGCGGTCAGGTACGCTATAGTGCTTATGGCTATCATGGTACTGAGATCCTGATCCAGGGCGAGTATCAGTGGCAAACCTATACCAGTTACACCCAGGGCTATGCCAAGATGCGCCTGGAACGTGCCGCCGAAGAGGCGTGGGCGAAAGGTGTGAAGGCCACCGTGTTTAATTGCCCGGAGATTCGCACTAATTCCTCGGATATTTTCGTTGGCGTGGAGCTGTCGCTGTTCCCGTTGTTAACTGCGCTTAAACAGGAAGGTGGTGCTGCCTGGGCCGATGCCCAATGGGATAGCTGCCGTGAGTTGCTGGAAGAGGGCACTTCACTGGAAGACTTGCTGCAAAGAATTGAGGAGTACAACGCCACTGGCGTAATTACCAATTTCCGTAATTTCGAAGCGTGGCCCATGGATAATACGCCTGAGCTGGCGGATGTGATGGTGGGTACTTCTGGAGATATTACTGCTATGCACAAGGAGCGTAACGCACTTGTTACCGACACCCTCAGTGCTCTGGTGCTAGAGGGCACTGGCCCGTTGATGTTCCGTGAGATGTCTAATCCCACCGCTCCTGTCTTGTGGTTAAATCACGATATCATCGCCAAGCAGCTTAATTTGATGCACAACTAGATGTCAGATGAATTGGTATTTTACTAGATTCATACATAAAAAAAGGCTCACTAATCAGTGAGCCTTTTTTTATGGGAAAGTTAAGGCTTGTCACTTGTCCTTTGGATGACCTATCGTTCCCACTGGAACTCTAGGCCTTCCTTTGGATGACCTGTCGGCCTTCCTTTGGATGACCTCTCGGCCTAGGGGCCTCTAGGCCTTATCTGCTCTTATTAAATACTACTACTTCCTGACTGCCTGACGACATCAACATATAGGGTGAGGCGTTGGCCAGGCTGTAGGTAATTATTGCTTTTGACCTTCTTATTCCAGCGCAACAGATCTTTGAGTCTGACGCGGAAGCGTTGAGAGATGCTTGCCAGTGAATCACCTCGCCGGACGGTGTAGGCGATGCGTCGATTGAGATCGCTGAGATGCGGATGTTTGAACCTCGCTGGATTGATAGCTGAGGTTTGTGCTGGTTTTTTGCTCCAGATAATCAGTTTCTGACCGGGAAAAAGCGGATCACGAGGAGCCATGCCGTTCCATTTAGCCAATTGGCTGACTTTGACACCATATTTTTGTGCCAGATCCCAGAAGGTATCTGAAGGCTGTACCACATGTTCCAGCTTGTTACCCTTGCGGGGGCGATGTTGAATGGCCCGTTGTCTCTGCTCGGCGCTCAATCGGTAGCGGCTTAGTTTCTTTCTGGCAACGGGAATGGTTAGCATTTTACCGGCACGGATGGTGTTACCCCGGATACCATTAACCTTTTTTAATAGCCCGATGGTGGTGCGATAGCGGTTGGCAATGCTACCGAAATTATCACCACTTTTGATTTTATGGCGCGCCCATTTGATGCGTTCATTGAGTGGGTATTCCACCAGGCGTTGCTTGAAGCTTTCTGCCTTGGCCACTGGCACGAGCAATTTATGGGGTCCTTTGGGGTCTGTTGCCCAGCGGTTGAAGCCGGGGTTATAGAGATAGATATCTTCAAGGCTGACATCTGCAAGTTCTGCGGCCAGATCCAGGTCGATTTGTGCCTCGGTATCAATCGTAGTGAGGAAGGGTTCGTTGGCCACTTGATTGATAACAACACTATTGGCTTCCGGGTTGGCAATGACATTGGAGATTGCCAGCAGCTTGGGTACGTAGCCCCGGGTTTCTTTGGGCAGCTTCAGGGACCAGAAATCTATTGCCTTACCGCGGCGGCGGTTTTTACGAATGGCCTTGGAAACGGTGCCTTCGCCGGAGTTATAAGCCGCCAGAGCCAAC